>JAHBXR010000021.1 GCA_019636335.1 Pirellulales bacterium | reverse complement strand
AGAGTCGTTTCTCCTGGAGAAGTAGGTAGATTCTCACGCACGGCGACGCCTTGGGGTAGAAATGTCTGGCAAAGACCCGATATTAATTGGACACTGCGCAGACCAGATGGAATGACCAACCTTGAGGCAGCGCAATTAGGATATGCGCCACAGAGACAGGTGGGCAATGCGTTTGAAAAAATCCATCTTCACCATCTGAACCAGAATCCGTTCGGAAGTCTTGTAGAGGTATTTCAATCGACACATCAAAGACACCCCCACAATGTTCCGCCACCAAGCTGGCGTGTTACTGATCCGGCAGCCGCGTCGGCCTTTCGTGTAGAAGTGCCAGCGTACTGGATTTGGCGAGCCAGCCAGGTAGGAGAATAATAATAATAATGTGGGAAATGGATCGGATTAGCGACCGACTGCTGAAAGCATCAGTTACCGGCGGCCCTTGGGGAATTCGCGGACAAGAAGCGTTAGAGCGGATCGAGAGAGGCTTGGGCTTTGAACTTGGAATCCAACTTCGGAAATTCGTGTTGAATTTTGGAAATCTCCGTATCGCCCCATTTAACATCATCGTATCTGGTGATGACCGAGGAAGTCTCAGTTCGCTTACGGAAACTCGTCACATTTGGGACCTTAATCCGACCTTGCAGTTGCAAAACGCAATCCAGCTAATGGACCATGCAGGCGAAGTTTATATCTATTACTCAGGTAGCGAAAAAGTTCTTGCATTTGATTCATTACGACCCGTAGCCGGCGAGGAAATGCTTTCCTGGGACAGCCTAGAGAGCTTTCTAGACTGGGTTTTACTCGAAGCACAAAAGATAAAAAACGACTCACGCTATCGACCATAGCTTCCGGTGTAGCGGTCCAGGCCATCGTTAGTGGACACGTGTGAGATATCTATCGTTAGTGTTTAAGTGATTTACATAAGCGTGGCAGTGGCGTTGGCCCAGCCAGCACGGCACGTTGTTTGACAATTCGGATGAGCATGCGCGAGGCAGTCCTTCGCGCGTACCGTGCATGGTCGTGAGAGAACGCGACCCTGCGAACGCCGCGAGGGCGCGGAGATGGAACGTTCAGCCCAGTCATCTTCGCGTTCCTCGCGGCTTCACGGCCGTCTCGCGCGGCGCGGCGTCTACGATATGGGAGCGTCGCTGGGATTGACGGGCCGCTACTTGGGAGAAAGCACCGCGTATCAGAACATCACGTCGTCCAGCGCCGCCCAGTTCATGGAAGACGTGCGCCTCAGGCCGGGCGTCTCGCCGCAGGTTCGTCTGCTGTCGTACGGGAGCGAGATCGTCGGCGACCTTTCCTGGGGCGCCGCCCAGGGCTTGCGCGCAACCGAAGTCGGCAACGTCAACCTGCGGTTGCCGAGATTGCGGTCGTCGGGTGGAAACGCATCCGTAGTCCAAAGTAGTGGCGCACTTAGAGCGTGTCTTCAAACGCATTTGTTGTGAGCGAGTCGTCGTGACATGAGTGCGATCATAGAAATGTAAATCATGGCTTCACTCGTGTCGGTGTTACGTTCATAGTCTCGGCTGTGGCGTCGGCAGCGCACCAGCCAGGCGAAGGTGCGTTCCACGATCCAGCGTTTGGGCAACACCACAAAACCCTTGGCCTTCACAGGCCGCAACACCGTTTGCAGAACCCAGCCGAACGTCTCCTGGACCCAAGCCGGCAAGCCCTCGCGACCGTAGGCCGAGTCGCCGAACACGACTTTCAAACGAGTCAGACGACGCAGGGCATGGATTACGAAGTGCCCACCCTCCTGGTCCTGCCAGTAGGCGCCATGCACCACCACGGCCCAGATCAATCCCAGCGTATCGACGGCGATGTGCCGCTTGCGGCCGGTGATTTTTTTGCCGGCGTCGTAGCCTCGTTCTTCGCCTCCCTCGGCGGTCCGGATCGATTGGCTATCGATGATCGCCACGCTCGGCGTCGGCTGCTTGCCCACTGCTTGGCGCACCCATCGGCAGAGCGTCTCGTGGATGCGTGCCCAGTTGCCGGCGTTGCGCCAACGCCAGAAGACGGTGTACACCGTCTTCCACTTGGGAAAATCGTGGGGCAGCGCACGCCACTGGCAGCCGGTCCGGTTCACATAAAGAATCGCATTGATGATCCAACGTCGATCGATCGGCCGCCGACCCGACTTCGCCGGCTTGGGCAGCAGCTTCCGAATCAACTGCCATTGTCCGTCCGTCAAATCGCTGGGATAATTCGCGTTCATCGTTACGGCTCCGTCTTCCTTGACTTGAGAACCAAGAGGGCGGAGTCGTAACGGTTTTCATCAAATCAAGCAATTGAAGACAGGCTCTAAGTCCGCCTCCCAAAGGTTATGCCAATTGGACGTTGCGACTCTTGGCGCGTCGCGTCGTCGAATTGGAAGTCGCCGATTCGATCAGCCATGAAACCGTGCGCCAAACGCTGAAAAAAATGGGATGACCAACCGCAAGATTCAATACTGGGTCATTCCGCCGGACGCGGACGCCGAGTTCGTGGCCTGTATGGAGCAAGTGCTCGACACCTACGAAAAACCGTATGATCCTGCCTGTCCTGTGCTCTGCATGGACGAACAGCCGGTGCAGTTGATCAAGGAAACGCGACAACCGATTTCCGCCACGCGGCGGCACGCGAAGCGCATTGACTACGAGTATGAGCGGGCCGGCACGGCGAGCATCTTTATGTTCACCGAGCCGCTGGCCGGCTGGCGCGAGGCGACCGCGCGGTCCTCCAAGACGAAGTTGGATTGGGCGATGGAAGTGGCCCGCCTGCTGGAAGAGCGGTATCGCAAGTGTCCTACAGTGACCTTGGTGTGCGATAATCTAAACACTCACACGATCGGCGCGTTCTACGAGGCATTTCGGCCGGCGCGTGCTCGAGCTTTGGTCCGCCGCCTTCGCTTCTGTCATACGCTGAAGCATGGAAGTTGGTTGAACATCGCCGAGAACGAGCTGAGTTCGCTGACCCGGCAGTGCGTCGCAGGCCGCCGATTCGGCAAGCTGGCGACCTTGCAGTCCGAACTCACCGCTTGGTCCACCGACGTCAACCGAACCCAACGCGGAGTCGACTGGCAGATGAAAGTCAAAGAAGCCCGCGGTAAACTCAAGTCACTCTACCCGAAAATTAAGCTGTGACAGAGCACTAGTTTGCCGGTGAACTGGAACGGCATCCGATCGGCATTGTCCTCGACGTTGGGCGGGCCGGTGTCTTCGCCGAAGTCCATCGTCTCATCGAAGGATAAGCGAGCGCGGATGGCCGGTGTCCTCCATCTCTTCCAGGCATGGTGCCGCGCACGGGTTGGTTGTAGCCAGGCAATCATCCTGCGACGGCGCCGGCTATCCGTCCAAAAGTTTCTTGAGGCCGTGCAGGGTCGCCGCGCGGCCTGCGCGTCCCCACGAGGTCATCAGGGGGATCTCTTTGGGGCAGACGGCCTGACAGTTGCCGGCCTTGCCGCAATTCTGAATTCCTCCCGGAGCGATCAGGGCGTCCAGACGTTGTGATGCGGTCATGCGACCCGTCGGATGAGCGTTCATCAACACCACCTGGCTGTTGGCGTGCGCACCGATGAAGTTCAGATCGAACTCCGTCCGCTCGCGGGCAGAAAACTCGTCGGCCGATTCCCCGGTTCGCCTCGTGAGCTCAATCTTCCTGTATTGCGGGCAGGCATCCAGGCAGCAGCCACAGCTCATGCACGTGCTCAGCGGATACGCCTGCTGCTGATCCAGCGGCGACTGGCGAGGTCCCGGGCCACGATCGAAATAGCCGTCGACCTCGACCCAACAATGCAGTTTTTCCAGGGCACGAAACAATCTTCCGCGCGCCACGACCAGGTCCCTGATCACGGGAAACTTGGACATTGGACGCAACTCGATCTGGTCCGAGTCAGCGGCGAGGAGTCGATCCACCAGCGCCGAACAAGCCTGGCGGACGCGACCATTGATAAGCATCGTGCATGAGCCGCATACCTCTTCGAGACAGTTGGCATCGTAAGCGATCGGGGCCACCGATCGCCCGTCCGCAGTAACCGGGTGGGCCGCGATCTGTTGCAAGACGCTGGTGACGTTGAGGCCCGGTTCGTGAGGTAGCCGGAACCGCTCCCAGTAACTTGACTCTTGCGGCCGATCCTGTCGGAGAATCCGCACTTCAAAGTGCCGTTGTGTTAGATGGGGAACGCCGTTTTGCATCATGAGCCGCCTGAACCGCCGGCCAACACGCGATCGAACGCGTTAATGGCCGGAACGCTTCGCTTACAACAGAATCGTGACCAGGACCGAAGAGTCCTCCAGGGCGTGCAGCCGATGCGTGCTCGAACCTGGCAAGTAAAGCATCGATCCCGCCGTCAGCTCGCGCTTCGTTTCGTCGATATAGAATTCCACCCGCCCTTCAAGGCACTGAACCGTGATTTCTCCGGCCACGGCATGCGAGGGCAGAGTCTTGCCGGCAGCCATCACGATCCGAATGACTTCGAGCGTGTCGGTCTTGATCAGCGTATGCGTCTGGGCATTCGTGAGCCCGGGGCCCAAGGGACGCACGTCGATAACTTCGCCGGGCCTGGCATGGGGAATGGCCATCGGTGGGTCCTCCGGAAAGAACGTCCTAATTCAAGGTCGGTAACGAAGATTACCAAAGCGACGGCCCCTACAGAAGATCGTGTCTCCCGGCACGCGCAGCCATCGCAGCGTCTGCATCAGATCGGTCTGCATGAACTCACTACTGCGGGTGTACCAATACCCGTCCTCAACTGACGCCCACGTCTGCATCAATTCAACTGGTAGCAGGCTGAACACGCACATCGCAGACAGCCCCAAGTTCAGGGTCCAGAAGCTGAAATTGAAGAGTCCATCTTCCAGGCAACACCGGGCACCAGAGCACGGAGACAAACGAGCATCAGTCCGGAGTGGAAGTGGACTCAGCTCGCCATCAGGCTGATCCCACTTCGCATCGCGTCACGCCAGACTTGCGCGAGTTCCGCGTTGAATCTTGGGTCGTGCTGAGCGAGCGCTTCGCACAGCGCGTCCAGCCAGAGTTCATAATGTCTCGGTTGTACATTCAGAAGCCGGTGCCGCTCGGCCAGACGTTCGATTTCTTCTCGGCCCGCGCCGGTGTGCGAGTACATCAACATTTCCAGCAGCGATTCTCGCAGCATCAGCTTCTGGTGCGGAAAGTCGGTGTGCGCAAACATGGGTGGAATCTCCGCCGCCTTGGCCAGGAAGAGACAGTAGAACGTGTCGAACAGTTCTCCGGACTCGCGAGCCCGATGATAACTGGCGACCACCCGATCGAAAGGGAGCTGCTGGTCTGACGGCTCACCGCTCATTGGGGATCCCTTGTTCTCGGGTGGAGGGTGATTGCTATCTGCGCCACGATTCCTTGTGCCCCGATCAGGGATGGCCCGGCTGTTTCAAGAGCAGAAGCAGCATGGTCACTGGAGTGGTTGCGCGGATACTGTGTGGGAGTTGCGCGGGCATATGAATCCAGGTACCCGCTTGGGCGGTGATCGGGTCCGGCCCAAGCGTCACTTCGGCTTCGCCTGCCAGGAAATGCATCACGGCCGGTGTCGAAGCGGTGTGTTCGGAAAGCTCCTGTCCGGCACTGAAATGGAAGAGCACCGTCTTCAATCGCTCGTCCTGATGCAGGGTCGTGCTGAGCGTGCCGTTCTCGGGGGGCGCCGCGTGGTGAGCGACATCCTGAATCAGCGTATAGGGAAGAGTCATCTTTGACTTCCTAAGGTTTCGTGGCGACCAGCGCGACCGCACAGAGGTGATCGCGATAGCGGCGAAAGACCTTTCGCATTGCCAGAACGCGTCGCCGTGCTTCGGCGTGCCAGGCAACATTCCACACAAAACGGGCGGCGCGCAGCAGGCCCTCGTCTTTGACGAGGCGGGCCGGCTCCAGGAGATGCATGGGCGCGCGATGCTCGCTAACGACGCTTAAGCCAGCGGCGCCGAGCAGTTCCCGCCATTCTTTAAGCCTGAGCGGGCGAACGCCGACGTGAATCTCTCCCGACAGTTCCCGTGCGATCGCATCTGCGATCTGAGGATCAACTTCATCGGGGACCAGACACAGTTCATGAATGCCATACCTGCCACCTGGAGCGAGAAGCCGTGCCGCTTCCGCCACGATGCGCGACTTGGTGCTCGCCGGTTGCATCGACAACATGGCTTCGCCGTAGACTACGCTCGCCGACGCGCCAGGCAGACCCGTTTCTTCGGCGCTGGCCACGATGCACTTCTGCTGGGATCCGGAAAGGTAGCGACGGACTTCATCCGCGGCGTTCGCGTCTCGCTCGACCGCCGTATAGGAGGCCGGCTGACGCGCCAGCGTCAGGCGAGCGGTCACCCCCAGGCCCGGGGCGAATTCGACGACTCGATCGTTCGCCTCTATTTGCAGGTCGCTCAGCAGGCGCTCGGTCAACTCCAGACCGCCGGGTCGGAGGACACGTTTGCCCATTTTTGCCAACAGCCAATGTCCGGGCATTTTTTCCGCAGGCGGTTGATGGCGGTGCGCCGGCGATGTACTAGCTTGCGTTTTCATTCGGTGCTCTCTAGCTCCTCGCGCAGAGCGGTGCGATCTCAGACGCCGACCCGAGTAATTGGGAGATGGTCACTCGCTTGAAGACCGCCTCGGTCGCGGCATACACCCGGTCCAGTTCCGCGTGCAGGGGACAGAGCTGTCGATGGGAAGGCAGTCCCAAGGGGCAGCGGCGAATTCGCATCAAAGGGGCCGTGGCCTTGACGACGTCCAACACAGAGATCTTGTCTGGCGATCGCGTCAGGACATAACCGCCTCCGGGACCCGATTGAGAGCGAACGAGCTTCGCCTTGACCAGGTCCTGGAGCACTTTGTGCAGATAGCGCCGCGGGACGCTGGTTTGCCGGGCAAGCTCGTCGGCAGACTCCTGCCGAGCAGGATCGCGAGCCAACCACACGACGGCGCGCAGCGCGTATTCAGCGGTTTTAGGCAGCATTTCCATCTCCGTCGCAACTAATTCTACATATTGACATGTAGAAATCAATTGCTATATTGACCCGCGCCCGCACGATCTCCCCGCCGATGAGCTTGCGTGTGGGAGTAGGGGGCAGACGCTCAGTTGGCGTCAGTTTCGAAGTGGTGGAAAGATTGGCTAGCCGTGAGCGACTGGGGTGCCCTCGTGAATTCAACGCGGATGGGTGAGAACCGGCAGACCGACCGCACCTCGCAACAGGTCTGGCCGCGGGAGGCGATCATCGCCGGCACAAGCGGCCTGGTCACGACTTTGCTCGTGGCAGGCCTGATCGTGCTGGGCTCCCGCCGGCTGTCTCACTTCGACGCCGCGCTTGTGGGCTACACGTTTGCGACCCTGTTTGCCGCCTTTGGCATCGCCTACCGCTATGCCATGTGGCTGCAGCGGCCGCCAACGGCCATGTATTGGAAGCGGGGCTGGCAAGTCTTTCTCCGACCGCAATCGTTTCCCCGTAACCTCGTCCTCTGGCTCCAGCGATTAGTATCAGTATTCTTTGCCAACAGTTTCATCTGGAAGCGAGGCCTGGCGCGGGGCTCCGCCCATTGGCTGATGATGTGGGGATGCATTCTGGCGTCGGCGATCACCTTTCCCCTGGTGTTTGGCTGGATTCACTTTGAGTTCGCCGACGTTGGGTTCGACCGCTACAGGGCCGTGGTCTTTGGATTCCCCCTGTTTTCGTTCGGCATCGATTCTCTGCCGGGCTATCTGGTCTTTCACGGCCTGGTGTGGGCCTCGTTTCTGGTGATCGCCGGAGTGATGATCGCCATGCGGCGCCGAATGCGCAGCCGCGACGCCTTGGCGCTGCAGCGTTTCGGCGAAGATTTTTTGCCGTTGATCCTGTTATTCTCAGTCAGCGTGACCGGCTTGATGCTGGTGGTCAGCTACAAATGGATGGCGGGATACGCCTACGAGTTCCTCTCGATCACGCACGCGGTGACGGTCATCGTGACGCTGCTGTGGCTCCCCTTCGGAAAGTTCTTCCACATCTTTCAGCGCCCCGCTCAACTGGGCGTGTTGTTCTACAAAGATGCCGGTAGTCGTGGCGAACAGGCCTTGTGCGCTCACTGCAGAGAGCCATTCGCCTCGCGCATGCACGTGGAAGACCTGATCGAAGTGGAACGGCAGTTGGGTTACCAATACGAATTGAGCCAGGGTCCTGCGGATCATTATCAACGAGTCTGCCCCCGCTGCCGGCGATTGTCGTTGGCGACTGCTCAAGGGCGGCTGTGGAGAGCGGCGCGCACTACGGATTCTTGACGGACCGACCCGACAGATGGCACAGCCTCCCACCAGCCGAGTCAACATTATTGAGCACTTCGGCCCGCATCTGGCCTATGCCGAAGGGACCCGGCTGGACCGAGGACTTACACCCGATCGACTGGTGCAGACGCATTGCTGTTTCTGCGGTCAGCAATGTGGCATCCAGTTGAAGGTGAAGGACAACGAGGTCATTGGCTTTGAGCCTTGGGAAGAATTTCCCTTCAACCAGGGCATGCTTTGCCCCAAGGGGGTCAAACGCTATCTGCAAGGCTCGCATCCCGACAGGTTGTTGAGCGCCCTGAAGCGGGATCCCAGTTCGCCAGGCGGGTTCCACACCCTGGGCTATGACGAGGCCATCCGGCAGGCCGCCGAGAGGATCGGCCAAATTCAATCGCAGCACGGCAACGATGCCTTCGCGGTCCTCAGCGGTGCCAGCCTGACCACTGAAAAGACTTACCTGATGGGTAAGTTTGCCCGCGTCTGTCTGAAGACGCCCTACATCGACTACAACGGCCGACTGTGCATGGTCAGCGCCGCGGCCGGCAACAAGAAGGCCTTTGGGATCGACCGTGCCGCCAATCCCTGGTCGGACATCCTGGGCGCCGGAGTGGTCTGGATCAGCGGAGCGAACGTCGCGGAATGCGCGCCGATCACAACCAACTACGTTTGGCAGGCCCGCGAGAACGGCGCGAAGATCATTGTTGTCGATCCGCGCATCACGCCGCTGGCGCGCACGTGCGACCTGTTTTTGCCGATCAAGCCTGGTCGGGACGTGGCGCTCTTCAACGGCATCCTGCACTTGATGATCGAGCACGATTGGCTGGACCATGCCTTCATCGAAGCGCATACAGTTGGCTTCGAATCGCTCGCCGAGTCGGTGCGCGCCTGGCCGCCTGCGCGCACGGCCGAAGTCACGGGCATCGCCGAGCGCGCGATTCGGAAAGCGGCCGAGTGGTGGGGTACCGCCAAGACGAGCTTCCTCCTGCACGCTCGCGGCATCGAGCATCACAGTCATGGTGTGCAGAACGTGCTGGGCGCAATCAATATCGTCCTGGCGTCGGGGCGCATCGGCCGCGAGAACTGTGGATATGCCACAATCACCGGCCAGGCCAATGGGCAGGGAGGGCGCGAGCACGGTCAGAAGTGCGATCAGCTCCCGGGCGCGCGCGACCTGGCTAATCCCGAACATCGCGCTCACGTGGCCAAGATCTGGGGCGTCTCGCCCGACGAGTTGCCGCAGCCGGGAGTCGACGCCTACGAGATCTTTCGCAAGATCGACCGGGGTGAGATTCGCGGCCTGTTGTCGATTTGCTTCAATCCGCTCGTCTCTTTGCCGGACAACAACTTCGTGGCCCGGATGCTCGACAAGCTGGACTTCTACGTGGCGATCGATTTTTTCCTGAACGATACGGCCCACCGCGCCGACCTCGTGCTGCCCGGATCGCTTCACGAAGAGGACGAGGGGACGGTGACCCAGATCGAGGGCCGCGTCATCAAGATCAACCAGGCCGTCACCCCGCCCGGCGAAGCTCGGCAGGACTGGCGGATCATTCAGGACCTGGCCGTCGCTCTCGGTCGGCCACACGGCTTCACCTTCGCTCACCCTCGGGAAATCTTTGAGGAGCTGCGCCGGGCCAGCCAAGGCGGTATTGCGGATTACTCCGGCATCACCTGGGAAAAGATCGAACAGCAGCACGGCGTTTTTTGGCCCTGTCCGTCGGAAGACCACCCGGGCACGCCGCGCTTGTTCGAGCCGGGTTCCCACAATCCCATCGCCAAGGGGGCCGGGCCGTTTTACTTTCCCGACGGCAGGGCGCGATTCAACGTCGCCGAGTACACGGCGCCGATGGAAGATGTCGACGCCGCGTATCCCGTGATCCTGACGACGGGCCGCGTGGTCAGCCATTTCTTGTCCGGAACGCAGACGCGGCGGATCGGGCCGTTGGTCGATCAATATCCCGAGCCGCGCGTGGAGATTCATCCGCAACTAGCGGCCAGGCTCGGCCTCGGCGACGGTGAATGGACGACAGTCACCTCGCGGCGGGGCGAAATCACAGTACGAGCCCAGGTGGTCAAGACCATCCGGCCCGACACCGTGTTTATTCCCTATCATTGGGCGGGTCCTAAAAGCGCCAACCAGGTCACGATCTCTGCTCAGGATCCGATCTCGAAAATCCCCGAGTACAAAGTCTGTGCCGTACGGCTGTCCAAGGCCGCTGCCCCGCCCGAATACGCCACACAATTGGAACGGCAACAATAAGGATCGCGCGATGCCTGTGCCCGCGGACCAATACTTCTTCATCGATCCCAATCGCTGCATCGGCTGCGAGTCCTGTGTGCAAGCCTGTTCAGAATGCGACACGCACAAGGGGCATTCGATGATTCATCTGGAGTATGCCAACCGCCGCGAGTCGCCGCAGACCCTGCCGGTCGTCTGCATGCACTGCGACTCACCGACGTGCGCCGAAGTCTGTCCGGCAGACGCCATCAAACGGACTGAAGACGGCGTGGTGCAGACGGCCCGCAAGCCCCGCTGCATTGCGTGCAACAATTGCGTGCTCGCCTGTCCTTTCGGCGTGCCGAAGATGAATGTCCGCCAAGAACTGATGATGAAGTGCGACATGTGCTACGACCGCACGTCGGAGGGCAAACGGCCCATGTGTGCCACGGTCTGCCCAAGCCAGGCCCTGTTTTTCGGGACCCGCGAGGAAATCGAGCGCCTCCGCCCACGGTCTCGACCGATCAATGAGTTTCAGTTTGGTTTCCAGACGATCCACACCAAAGTCCGCATGATGGTGCCCCGGGAGACCGTCGCGACGCACATCGACGTCGCCGAAGTCCTCTGCCATCCGGACGAAGGGAGCGACCAAGAAGATGCCATGCTGGCCGCGGCGCTGTGCGAGCTGCCGATTGTGGCACGGACTTAGGAGTCTACGCATGGAAGATAACAACGTGCAGGTCACCAACTTCCCCGACGGCCGGCCGCAGCGCGTGCAGCCGAGATGGCGGCAGGACTTTCCAATCGACCTCGAGGCGGATGAGTACGGCGCGCGCCGTGACTTCACCAAGTTTATGGTTCTCACGAGCCTGGCGTTTGCTTGCGGGCAGTTGTGGATCGCGCTCTTGAGCACCTTTCGCGGCCGGTCACCGAGGGAGCAGCGGATTGCCGCTGTCGACGACGTGCAGGTCGGCCAAGCGGTTGGATTTCACTTCCCGACCCAGCGCGATCCTTGCTTGTTGATTCGCCAGTCGGAAAACGAGTTCCTGGCCTATTCGAGCCTTTGCACACATCTGATGTGCCCGGTTCGCCCCGAGTTAGAGCAGGGCCGGCTTCACTGTCCATGTCATGAAGGCTATTTCGACCTCGGCACGGGGCGGCCCATCGCAGGACCGCCCAGGCGGCCTCTGCCGCGGATTCAGTTGCGAATCGATCGCGGCATTGTCTACGCCACCGGCGTTGAAGAGCGCGCATCATGAGCAACCTGCCTAAGACACGCGGGCAACGGCTGTCGATTGTCTACGCCATCTTGATCTTGGTGCTGATCCTGGTCGTGATGCAGCTCTGGCTGCTCACGGCCACCATGAACGCGTTCCTGGGGGGCAATCATACGATCGTCTGGCCGGCGGCCGTGGCCAGTACGATTTGCCTGGGCCTGAACGCCGGTCTTTTGCGGTATCTCGTTCTTCTCGATCGGTGACCCTCGAAGGCGACCCACGTGAGCGAAACCGCCAAGAAAACGGAGCGGACCGGCTCGGTGGGGTGGGAGATCGTCGAGACGCTGAACCCGAACTACTTCGCCTTGGTCATGGCGACGGGCATCGTATCGATCGGCTGCCACCTTCTGGCGATGCCGAGCATCGCTCGCGCCTTGTTCTGGCTCAATGTTCCGGCCTATGTGATTCTTCTCGTGCTCACGATTGTCAGACTGGTGGTTTGTCCTGGCCGGTTCATTGCGGACCTGACCGATCACAAACGGGGCGTCGGATTTTTCACGACGGTTGCGGCAACCTGCGTGCTCGGAAATCAGTTTCTGCTGATTGCCGAACTTCGATGGGTGGCGGTGGGGCTGTGGTGTCTGGGGACGGTCCTGGGATTCGTGCTCACCTATGCCATCTTCACGAGCCTTGCCGTCAAGGAATCAAAGCCTCCACTGCCCGACGGCATTCATGGTGGATGGTTGGTATCCGTTGTCGCCGTGCAGTCCATCTCGGTGCTCGGAACGATGCTGTCCGAAGGGTTCGGTTCCTCTCGGGAGCAGATTCTATTCTTCGCACTCGCGCTGTGGTTGGCAGGCGGAATGCTCTATATGTGGATTATCTCGCTGATCTTCTATCGATATTCCTTCTTTCCCATGAGTCCCGCCGACCTGGCACCGCCTTATTGGATCAACATGGGAGCGATGGCCATCTCCACGCTGGCAGGTGCAACACTGATTTCGGCGGTTCCGAGTTCGGCGATCCTGAGCCAACTGACGCCTTTTCTCAAAGGCTTCACGCTGTTCTTTTGGGCCACGGCGACCTGGTGGATTCCAATGCTGGTGACCCTTGGCGCGTGGCGACATCTCTACAAGCGTTTTCGGCTCGCCTACGATCCGCAATACTGGGGCGCGGTGTTTCCACTGGGAATGTACACGGTGTGTACCTATCGATTGTCTCAGGCAATCGAAGCACCGTTTCTGGCGGTCATTCCGCGCTATTTCATCTACGTCGCCATCGCCGCCTGGTGCTTGACTTTTTTGGGCATGATTTATTCGTTCGCGACGACGCTGGCTGCTAAGTCAGAGAAGTAGGCAGTCTTTGCAATTTAGGCGACTGTTTGGCAATGCTGTGTCGCGTAAAGGGGTTTTGAAATAGTTGCGACGGCTGCAAACCATCGAAAGCGTCCGTCAAGATGCGCACATTTGATTTTATTGCTGTCCACGCGGCCAATGAGCCTCGGTGAAGGAAGCTGCTACCACGAATTCCGGGCTTCCGTTGGGCGCCTTGGGTTCATTGGCTGCGCGGAGCGGAGTAGGTTGTGCCTGGAGCTGGTTGTTTCGTCGTTGGTTTTCGCCTGCCTTTGTTCCCCCGAGGGGGAACAAAATCGACCGTGAGGTTTGCGCGCACATGACGAACCGTCCTGTGTCACGAACGCTCATGCTGCCAACCTACTTCGGTCATATCGACCGAGGTTGCCGAGGTCGGGGGGCTATTGTAAGGCACCAACGCGCCGACGGGGTCTAGCTTACGTGCGTCCGGTAATGTCGGCACTCAGAAAGTTGGCTGCCCGACCGAGTTACTCAACCAAGTTCCGTAGTTCTGTCAGCTTCTGGAACTGCGTGAGGATCTCAGAATGCGATTGGGAGAGGTGTCGCACGACACGCGCACTGTCGAGCAGCTGCTTGATGTACCCGCGGCGAAATGGTGGGCGCATAGACGACAGGAATCACGCGTGCGGGGAGTTTGGGGAATTGGTCGCAGAGGGAGAGCGCTGTTTGCGGCGTGACGCGCGACCTCACTTCGACGAAGAAGCGGAATCTCGCTGACTTGGAAACGGCATCGACGATCAGGTCGCTTTCCCGACGGTGCTGCTTGGGTTCGCGCCGGGAGGTGACCCGAAAACCTGGCACCCCTTCGAGGACTTCCCGGAGCACGCGATCCGCTTGGCGGACGAGTTCCTGGTCTCGCATGGAGTTCACCAAAATCGCCTTGTTCACTACGTAGTAAATATATTGTAATCAGTGAACAATGCAATGCGGCCATCGCCAGGAATAACGCAAGTCCTCTCTGTAAAATGAGTTGCGGCGAATTAAGGCCCTCGGCCATTGCAGTTGCTGACAGCTATGGTCTTTCGGACAGATTTGGATTGTCTTATGCGAGGAGCTGAACCTGATGGGACCGTTTGGGTCCTTTGCGTGATGACGTCAGATGAAGAGTTGTCGCCTGCGGTATTCGGCGGCGGCAAAAAGCTGTTTGCCGACGGCTCGGCGCCACACGCATACAAGCTGACCAGTTCGCGCGTATCGAGCACGGGCGTCATGATCGGACACTGCAAGCGCAACGGAGAGATCAAAATCGGCGGCGATCCGCTCAATTCACCCAGCAAGCGTGAGATCGTCCGTCAGGAGCGTATGAAGCGCGACGGCTATCCGGAGCGCCATTTGTCGAAAGAACCTTTGTTCCAAGCTGCAAAGCCGAGTGGGACGGCGGCGGCGCATCCGCTTGCCACAAGCACCAATGCCCAGTCATCCCAATGCAAGGGGGACAGATGCAGCAGCGTATCGAGCCCTGGTGTCTGAATCAGAATGAATGAAGAGAGGACGGTGCCAAGACACATGATCCATGCTGCGCGAGTTCGGAGGCGACTGAGGACGGCCGTAATGGCTGCGCTCGCCGCCGTGAAGGTCGCCAGCGCCATTGCTCGACCATGTTCCACGTTGTCGGCTCCCTCCAGACTACGTAGAAAGCCCGCCGAAACCGTGCCGGCGATTACCAACCCCGTCAGCAGCAACATCGTCCACTGTGTTGCATTAAAGAAGGTCGCTTTCCCGGAGACATGGTTTTTGCGAACAAGCTTCTTCGCAGCCGTTTCCTGAAACACGAGCATCGCGGTGGGATGAATCAGGATTTCAATCCATACAATATGAACGGGCAGATAAAGCAGCGGGAAACCGGCCAATGGAATAAGCGTGGCCGTAAGCACCAGGGGAATATGAATGATAAGGAGATATTGAAAGCTCAACTGCAAGTTCTGAAATAGCTGCCTTCCCTCGGCGATCGCGCCGACAATCGTTCGAAAGTTGTCGTCCAGCAAGACGATCGACGCGACTTCACGAGCACTGCGAGTGCCTCGCTCCCCCATTGCCACACCGATATCGGCGGCCTGGAGAGCCGGCACATCGTTCACGCCGTCGCCGGTCACCGCCACGATTTCGCCCGCCTCTTGCAGGGCTTTCACGAGCATGAGCTTCTGGGCCGGCTTCGCTCGCGCGACCACGTCGACGCTGGCCAGATCAGAATTGCCGCTCTTTGCCAGGTTCTCAATTTCGTCCCCGAGCACGACCCGCGGATGGTCACCACCAATTCCCACCTCTTGCGCCACGGCTCGCGCCGTCAGAGGATGGTCGCCGGTGACCATGATGGGGCGAATTCCCGCAGACAAACAAGACGCGACCGCCTCCGGCACTCCACGACGAACCGGGTCTTCAAAGGCCAGCAGCCCGGCGAATACGAAGCCCTCGTCGGGTTCTTGGGCGAAGGATTCAATGGCATCTGTGGGGCGTGATGCAACGGCGATGACCTTATGCGCACTGGCGGCGAGCTCCTCCAATTGGGCCAGCCATCTTGCCTTCTCGTCGGCGGTAAGAGGGCACATGCCAAGGATGACTTCCGCCGCGCCCTTGGAGACAACCGTCGTCTGGCCTGAACAGTCTCGCGTAACTGCCGTTTCACGCTTGCGATCCTCGGTAAAAGGAAAGGTGACCAGCCGCTCGAAATCGGCGCGCTGAGCACCCTCGGGAGTACGCCGATAGATGGCTTCGTCCATCGGATCGCCGCTGTCGGCGCGCGAGGCCCAACACGCCAGCGACAGCAGTCGATCTTCATTGTTGGCAGGCGCCGGAATGAGGTGCGCGAGAACCAACTGCCCTTCGGTGATCGTTCCGGTTTTGTCAGAGCAGATGCATGTTACCCGCCCGATGTTCTCGACTGTGACGGCACGCCGGACCAATGCCTGGCGCTGTGCCAATCGATAGACTCCCACTCCCAGAAAGAAGGTAAATACGACCGGAAACTCTTCGGGAATCGCCGCCGTCGCCAGGGTGACCGCGCTAATCAGCGCATCGAGCCACGAATTTCCCTGATAAAGACGGATGCCTGCCAGGAGCAGGCAAACGGCAATCGCCGCGACCAACAAGACTTTCACCAGGCGGCCAATTGCCTGCTGCAGCGGGGTGCTTTCATGCGCGCCGTGGACCGCCGAACGCACGATCTCGCCGTAGACGGTTTCTTTGCCAGTGAATACCACGCGCAGCCGTGCGCTACCCGTCAGCATCCTCGTGCCCGCAAAAGCCCAGTGAGCTTCATCGATGCGCGGTTCACTTCCTGAAGAGGGCGTCTGGGAAATCGGTCGTTTGATGACCGGGTAAGCCTCGCCGGTGAGGGCTGATTCATCGACCTGCATCTCCTCTCCGGCAATGATCACTCCGTCGGCAGGCAGCGGATCCCCCTGTCGGGCAAGCACGAGATCCCCCGGGACAAGTTCTCTCGATGGCACTTTTACGGCGACACCGTTGCGAAGAACTGTGGCTGTTGTCGCCAACCGGCTGGCAAGTCCCGCGGTGGACGCCTGCGTCCGCCGATGCAGATAGATATCCATCCCCAGCAACGGAAGAATAGCGATCAACAGCGTCATCGCTTCCGTGTGTTGCCCCACGAAGGCATACAGAGCACTCGTGCCGGCGAAGAACCAGAGCATCGGATCTTTCGCCGTTTCCAGCATGAGATGCCACCAGCGATTCGGCGGCGATTCGAGAATGTCGTTGGGCCCATATTGCGCAAGCCGTCGCTCGGCCTCGTCCCGCTCCAGACCGCACTCGTCGCTCCAGGCATCATTCAATCGATCCAGCGGTACATTCCTGCTCGACATTGCGCAACTCGACACCTGGAAACGTTTCACCAAAAACCGCGAGGCGCAGAGCGTCGGTGCTCCGCGCCTCACGAGAGACGTATTATGCGTCCTGCGTCAGGGCTCGCCCAGCGACGAGGGCGACAATCACGGGCTAAGTTGATGTTCGCCGTGCGCGAAATGCGTGTGACACGCGCGTGTGCCGCTAGAATGTGGCTGTGCAAAGATGACGGCCAGCATCATGACGGTTAAACCCGATGAATTCGTGTCGCCAACCCAGCCTGCTGGCTGACCGATGCACCCTGGAACCTGAAAGCCATGGATAATCACCCATGAAGGCAGCCATCTTTGCAGAACCCGGCCGGATCGTCCTGGTGGACAAGCCGATTCCCCAAGTCGGGCCACGCGACGCGCTATTACGCGTCACGACAACCACCATCTGCGGCACCGACGTGCATATTCTCAAGGGGGAGTATCCCGTGGCGCGCGGGCTCACCGTGGGTCACGAACCGGTCGGCGTGATCGAAGAGCTTGGCTCCGCGGTATCGGGCTACTCGGTCGGACAGCGTGTGATTGCCGGCGCGATCACTCCCTGTGGCCAATGCCACGCCTGTCTCAATGGCGATCAGGCGCAATGCGGCGGCAAGGCGATGGGTGGTTGGCGGCTGGGAAACACCATCGACGGCTGCCAGGCGGAATACGTGTTGATCCCGGACGCGATGGCCAATCTCGCCCCGATTCCTGATGGCCTCACGGACGAACAGGTGCTCATGTGCCCCGACATCATGAACACCGGGTTTGCGGGGGCGCAGCGCGGGGGCATCCGAATTGGAGATTCTGTCGCGGTCTTCGCTCAAGGCCCCATCGGCCTGTGCGCCACCGTGGGAGCCAGGCTTTGCGGAGCGACTCACCTCTTTACGGTCGACGGATTGAATGAGCGGCTTACCGTCTCTCGCACGCTCGGCGCCGATCAGGTGATCAACTTCAAAGAGCAAGACCCGGTAGCGGTCATCATGAATGCCACCGACGGCCGCGGCGTGGATGTTGCCATTGAGGCACTCGGCACTCAAACAACCTTTGAAAGTTGCCTGCGCGTGCTCAGGCCCGGCGGCACGCTCTCCAGCCTGGGAGTCTATGCGGGCAAACTGACCCTGCCGCCGGATGCCTTCGCCGCCGGGCTCGGTGACCATACGCTGGTGACGACGCTGTGCCCCGGGGGCAAGGAACGGATGCGGCGTCTGATGAACGTCCTCGCGGCCGGGCGAGCGGACCTGCAGCCGCTCGTTACGCACCGGTTCAAGCTCGATCAAATCGAAGAGGCCTACGACCTGTTTGCGAACCAGCGCGACGGCGTGCTCAAGGTGGCGATCTCACCGGCGTGAACCTGGCGAAGCATCTGCGACACGACGTCTCCGGAAGGGTTTTCTGTGCGTTACCTGGCAGTCGTGACCGACTATGACGGCGTCATTGCCCAGGAGGGGCGCCCTTCCGGCGCGGCCATCGCGGCGATTCAGCGTCTCCGTTCTTCGGGTCGCCGCGCGGTCCTGATTACCGGCAGGCGACTCGATGACCTGCTCTCCGTCTTTCCTCAGCTCGATCTGTTTGATTGCGTTGTCGCCGAAAACGGCGCCGTCATTTACGAGCCGGCGACTCGCAAAGAAACGTCACTGGCCAAGCCTCCGTCGCCCCGTTTTATCGAACGGCTCAAGGAGCTGCGCGTGGAGCCGCTCGAAGTAGGGCGGGTCATCGTCGCGACCTGGTTGCCTCATCATACGGCCGTGGTTCAAGTCATTCAGGAAATGGGGCTGGAACTGCAAGTCATCTTCAACCGCGCGGCGGTGATGGTGTTGCCGGCGTGCGTCAACAAGTCCACGGGCATGGACTATGCACTGCGCAAGCTCGGCCTCTCGCGGCACGAAGTCGTGGGAATCGGCGATTCGGAAAACGATCATTCTTTCCTGCAGCGCAGCGAATGCTCGGCGACGGTCGCCAATGCCGTGCCGTCGATTTTGCAAGCGGCGAGCCTGGTCACCCAGGCGTCGAACGGAGATGGCTTCGCGGAGCTCGTCGATGAGTTGCTCGCCAACGACCTGTGCCGCATGCAAGCCCACCTGCCTCAGCACCTGATGACCATCGGCCGACGAGAGGACGGGTCGGACGTTACCATCTCGCCGTATGGCGTCAACATCCTGATCGCAGGTCCGTCCGGCAGCGGCAAATCGACTGTCTCCGCCGGAATCGTGGAGCGGCTCATGGAACAGGAATATCAACTCTGTATCGTCGATCCCGAAGGGGATTACGGAACCTTGCCCGACGTGATCACGATTGGCAACCAGAACCACCCGGTGAGCGTTGGCGAGGTGCTGGCCCTGCTGGAAGATCCGAAGGTCACCCTCAACGTCAACTTGTTAGGGATTCCACTCGCCGACCGGCCCGAGTTTTTCGGCCAACTGTTTCCCAACTTGCAGGCTATTCGCACGCGCACGGGGCGTCCGCACTGGATTGTTCTCGATGAGGCTCACCACATGTTGCCTGGCGAGTGGGCCCACTTGGGGCGAGCATTGCCGCAAAGCCTGGGAGAAACCGTGCTCGTGACCGTTCATCCCGATCATCTGGCGCCGCTGGTGCTGAGGCTCGTGGATGTCGTCATCGCCGTCGGTCCTTCGCCACAGAAGACGATCCGGAAGTTTGCCGACGCGATCGGTCAGCCGCTCGATTGGCCCGAGGGGTTGTCCAGTCAGCGCGGCAACGCGGTCGTTTGGTTCCCGCACAAGAACGAGCCGCCATTTCCGATACAGATTGTTCCCGGCAGCGCGGAACGAATTCGGCATCACCGCAAGTACGCCGAAGGAAACATGCGCCATCGCAGTTTCTTCTTTCGCGGCCCCGGAGGTCGGCAGAATATCCGCGCGCAGAATTTGGCCATGTTCGCGCAAATTGCCGAAGGCGTAGACGAAGAAACCTGGCTGTACCATCTGCGCCGCGGCGACTACTCGCGATGGTTCCGCGGCGCCGTGAAGGACAGCTACCTAGCCGAGCAGGCGGAGCAGATTGAACGCAGGCAGGACCTGCATCCTGTCGAATCGCGACGCTTGATCCGCAGCCTCATCGAGGCGCGCTACACGCTGCCCGAATGAGGCCTTCCACAACTGGACATGTCCGCTTGCCGAGCTGCCGCCAGTCCCTCGCATTTGTCCGCCGGAGGATCCTTCGCAGCCAGCTTTCCGAGGTTGGTCGGCTTGACTCGCTCGCATGCCAGGATTGGCTCATCCGTTCGACGCGAGGGCTTACGGGCTCTGGACTGAACACGTTCCATCAGAATCAGGCCGACAACGTGATCGCCTATCATCGCTGGCACCAAGGCGGCCCCGGCGACGACGTGGTGGTCGTGGTGAATCTCTCCCATCTTGCCCACGAGAACTATCGGCTGGGATTTCCGGCGCCGGAAACTTGGCGACTACGGCTGAACAGCGACTGGAGCGGTTATAGCCGCGGCTTTGGAAACCAGGCTTGTTCCGATGTGATCACGGGCGCTGTGACCCCAGAGGGTCCGCAGCAAGCGAATTCCGTTCGCAGAGATGGCTTTCCTGCATCCGGAACGATTAACATCGGACCCTACAGCGTATTAGTGTTCTCGCAAGAGAAACCAGGCGATTAGCGAAAGGCGGCACAAAATGTGGACGGTTCTGTTGATCCTTTTGGCATTACTTCTTCCGCCCTTGGCTGCGTTCTTGGTCGTGGGTCTCAGCACTCATTTCTGGATCAACCTGATCCTCACACTTCTTGGCTGGATACCAGGCACGGTTCATGCACTCTGGTTGATCGTCAGCCGAGGTGCGAAGAAGAATGCTTAGAAGCCGGGGAAGTAAGAAGTTTTTGGGTGCGGTAGGTTGGCCGTGCGCTTAGGCATCGCGATATGCATGCTCGATGCACCATACCGCGCGGATCAGATTACAATCGCAGCGCCGATTTCGCGATTGCGTATCAACGCCGAATGACGCGATGAATGACTTCCAACCGAGAAGTGGCGCAGGCCGTCGATCCGGTTTCTAAGTCGATGAAATACAAAATTTGATGCAGAAGCGCTGGCAATTCCTGCGAAATCGCGTAAAATTCGGACAACCGACGCCTGCCTGTCGGTCTTGCGTTTTCCTTCACAACTTGGCTTCGATGCGCGAGTTGTGAACGTGTCGCTGAGTGCAGTTCCCTGCCGGATCGCCGCCTCCGGAGCCGAAGGTTACAGGTTCGAATCCTGTCGGGGATACTACTGTTGTTTTGTCAAACCCAGCAGCTTGGGTTGGCTGTTGGTGATTGATTGGGGTCACAAGGAAGTGTCCCATGCCCAAACAGTCCATTGTGCAGCAGGCAGCGAAGGCGCGAAGCCTTGTGTGAGATCATCGAGAATCTCAGCGGTTCGAGCTAGCAGGTCCGGCGAGCGCAAATGCTCTTAAAGGCCGATGCGGCCGGCCCTGCCTGGTCCGACCAGTAATCGTCGAGGCCATCAGCCACGAGCAGGTACGCACCGCGCTAAAGCCTGGATGTCCAGTCGCAAGATTCAATACTCAGGCCTTCCGCCGCACGTGGATGCCAAGTTCGTGCGCGACTTGCCGCAACGACTCGATCACTTTCACGCGGCGGGGTGATCTCGTTAAGGTACCGCGGCATCGTCGAGCCTTCTTACGGCGACAGATGGCAGCGACGACCACCGGCCGGCCGGCTTCATTTTTCTGAGCGAACCGCCGAAACTTATTCCGTGTCTGTCGGGTTTAGTAGGAATGACGTCGCGGCGTACGCGGCGTGACACCATGCGAACTTCTTGCCTTCGTTCCGCCATGATCCTTTTGCGGCCGATCCAGTTCAACGAACGATTTGCCGAGGCGGCTCTTGCGCCCCGAATAGTCTCGTTGTTGACACGGCGAGAGACACATTTCTTGGCGCAACCGCTACGCTTGTGACGCTTGGCTGCAACCTGCTGGCTGCTCAAGCCCGGTGTCACCAAGACAGCGGGCTTTTTTGTTGTCCGGAGCGTGACGCCGCGGAGGAAACGACGCAACACCTATGAACCGGGTCGGTAGCTGAGATGGTGTAGCGGTGGCCTGAAAAGCCGCAGACGCGGGCACCGCCGCGCAGCGGTGGTCGACGAGCGTCTCCCGATCCACGTTTGCATTTCGCAACTCGCAATCCGAACACGAGAACAGAAGAGCGGCAGAACAAAAAAAGATTTCAGGGAATAATCGAGCTCGAACGCGATCTTCTCTTTCCTGCGGTCCACGGTTCGACTGCTCCCCCGTTCTCGGCGTGCGCTCAGCGTGCGCGCTGATCTTTGACAATTGAAGTGATTGAATTCCACGTGAACGATGCGTTCCTCGTGCAGGTCTTGCTTGCACATGGTCGGAGCTGTTTACTCGCAGTTTCTCGCACATCGGCCACGTGGAGCGATAAACGGTCCGTGATGTCGCCCGGACCTGAAACCGATTTGCCTGGCACGGGCAATCGGCTCTCGGCAGGAGAGATAGACGAAAGGCAGTTCACCGCGCCGGCGTTCGTTCGTCGGTGGCGTGTGGCAACGACGCTGGCGGGTAATCGTTTTGGGAACGAGAGGCCGCCAAGCAACTGAGGGTGTGAGGCGCTGCCCAACAGCGCAATGCTGCCCAGAAGATCACGGCTTCAATGCGGTTCTCGTGAAACGTGCCCATCGGCGCAAGCCGACACTCGGAAGTGTCCGGGAAGCTGCCCATCCGCAAGGAGCGGCAACAAACCGTGTGTGCTACAGAGTCGAAGTGCCTACAGCGATTCGCCGCAAGGCGGTCGCGTTTGCCCGCAAGGGGATCGTGGACCTGCTTCCCGGAGCAGGAAAGCGATCGAGCAAGGCGAGAGTGTCCGACGGGAGACTCGACCCGAACTCAGAAGGCTCGTGGCACGACCGCCTGCTGTTGGGCGATGGAGACATCAACAACAGGGGTAAAGGTGATGAAGGGTCGAACACGCCCGTGTGCAGACCCTGCGACTTTCAACGTCGCAGGGGTCATCACCAGGCCAGATAGAGCTTGTGCTAAAGCTGCCTTCTTTTTGAAATAGGCGTCGGACTGCCCGACTGAAACCACGGAAGCGAACCCGCTTCAGAGATTGTCGGCGACCCGGCAGGCCCCATCGACGGCACGATCCACGGGCATTTTTTCCGGAAAATCTCGTCCGCCGTGTCGATTTCTGCCGCTGCCGTTCGACCAATGGACAGAAGCCTGGCAGCGATCCAGGCTGGGATCAAGTTCACACCGTGCCGCCAACAAACGAGGAATGTGATGAAATTCGTCTGCCTGGGATACTTCGACGAAACGAAATTTGCCGAGCTTCCGCAGGATGAAACGCAGCGCCTGATGGACGAGTGCCTGGCCTACGACGACGAGCTGCGGCGCGGTGGGCATTTTCTCGGGGGCGAAGCGCTCTCCTCCGCACAAAAGGCGGTCACGCTGAAGATGCGAGGGGGCGAGGTGGAAGCCACCGATGGCCCGTTTTCCGAGACCAAGGAAGTGCTGGGGGGCATCTTGCTGCTCGAAGCCCGCGATTTGGAACACGCCGTCGCGCTGATATCGAAGCATCCCGGCGTGAAGATAGGTCCGTTCGAGATCCGGCCGGCCGATGAAGCGTTTGAAAAAATGGTCGCCGAGCGGAATGCCGTTTTGGCGCGCAAGCCGTGAGCAAGCAGGGGGCAGTGGCTAGTGATCAGTGGATCGACCTGGGCCGGCAACTGCCAACTGCCAACTGCCAACTGCCAACTGCCAACTGCCAACTGCCAACTGCCAACTGCCAACTGCCAACTGCCAACTGCCAACTGACCACTGACCACTGACCACTGACCACTGACCACTGACCACTGACCACTGACCACTGACCACTGACCACTGACCACTGACCACTGACCACTGACCACTACTTGAATGGGCTGCTCGTCCAACGGGAAGACGCCTGGCCTGCAACCAGGAAATCTGGGTTCGATTCCCAGGCAGGTCCACTGAACTACGCGGGCTCATGGTCCAAAGGGAAGACATCAGACCGGCAGTCTGAAAATCCGGGTTCGATTCCCGGTGGGTCCACTTTCCAGCGATGAATGCAATCTCAGTCGTCGACGGCGTTAGCTGACTTGACGCCGCTTCCAGGTCGCTTCTCCGTGGAGTAATCCCAACAACAGTCCGACAATGGCAAACACATGCGGGAAGGCAAGGCCCCAACCGTTCAATACAACAGAGAGAACAAGGCACAGTGCCGCGGCGACCGTGAACGTCACCGCGCACGAACGCGCGAGGCAACTCGCCAGGCTACGTTGCTCGGAAAGATTTGAAACCGACAGGAGTGCGAAGACCACGACCACGCCCCACAGTCGAAGCAAGAACTCCATGAGCATGCGATCCCATCGAAGTCGAGCTTTGATGGGTGCCGTGATGGGAAGTTCGCCAGGTTGCTCACGGAAGGCGTATTGAAACTCCTCGTATGTTGGAGCGATTGGAGTGCTCCAAGCAGGGCGACTATCAAGCGATTTGATCCACCTGACATTATCCGCTAACAGGACCGCCTCCCAGTCTCCGTCGTACAACGTCCAGAACAGCATGCCCATCACGGTGAACCAGAAAGCGATGGCGAACCATGAGAACTTGCGAGTTTTCCGGCAATGGTTCATCGCCACACCATCGAGATCGAGCCACTTCTGCCAAGTTAACCGTGGCCTGAGCGAATAATTAACCGACTATGCCTTGCAGTGTGCCGGATCGCACGGCAGTCTTTGAAACTTTAAGACGAGGTTCGACTCGTCGGCGAGGCATTTTTGAGAGGAGCACAGGCCCCCCTCCGACGAGCAGGACGCGCGAGCGCGGATCGAGCCGGGCCAGTTCAACCTAGAACGCAAGCTGATCGAGGACGAAAAACTCGAAGCCCGTCTTCGAGGGACGCACGCCGAAGCGTGTCTTGCGAATGCGGCTGGCCTCGAGTCCGCGGAAGTCGCGTTCGGCCCGGGCCAGCAGGTTCTCAGTTTCGGCCGGATAGAACTGCACGACAATCCGCCCCGTGTGAGAGATACCGGCCCGCGTCAACAACTCCTGATCGGCCTGCAGCAGAGAGCCCTTGCGCCACGACATGTAGAGCCGTTTTTCATCCTGCCCGGGCCCGGTGCGCTTGTCGGGAATCGGCTTGGTCAGGTTGTAGGCATACTGGACTTCGGCCGTGCCGCCGATCACCCCCAGTTCGACTTTGAAGAAATCGAGTTGGCGGGCGTACTCTTCGAGCGTGCCGCCATCCTGGTAGAAGATCTCCCAACGCTCGGCGCGCGAGCGACCTCCACCCCCCGGCCCTGAACCGCTCCCCCAACCGATACCATCTCCGCTGCCGGTGCCCCCTCCGGTCCCGCGTCCCGGTCGCCGGCTGTTCCCTTCGGAACGGCCTCCTTCGCCGGGCACGAACTGCTCCGTATAGGTCAGGTCGGGCAACTCGGCCTGCAAACTGCTGACGACCGTCGACACGGTGGCCAGCGTCTGCTCGATCTGCGTTTCCGCCAATTGACTTTCGCCGGCGATGACGTCGGCATTAGGGGACTCGAAGTCGAGCGTCTCGCCAGGAAAGCCATCTTCGCGCCCGCCGCCACCGCCGCCGAGCTCCTCGATGACGACCTCCACCGCGGGCTCGCCCGACGGCAACCGCTGCGAGAGGCGAATCAGCACCAGCGCCACGACCAGGATGCCCGTCAGCATCAGGAGCGAAATCAACCAGCTTGCCGCCGAGTCGTAACGGGAGCCCTTCAACTCGGTAGCATCGTGTACATCGACGAGTCGACGTGGGCGTCTGGGTTGCTGGACGGCGTCGGTCATAAGGAATGCGGCGGCCCTTTTCGACGGTGAAAGCGCTTCGGCCGCCACGAGTGAGGGTGCGAGATCGCTGCGGTATTGAGGGCGAAACCGTCGGACACGGTTTCTGCACCTTCTTTGGAGCGTAATGTCGGTGGTCGCTAGTGTCAATTTGCGATGCCGCCGGCGAAACTTGCTCGGCCAGTAGTGCCCAGTTATGCTGCGGATAGCCTCCGGCTTGCGAGTGGCTTCCGTCGATGCGTCCCCGGCACGAGCGCGTCAACAACCCGGCACGCGCAGGCAGGTCCACGTCGCATGCGATGTCACGGTGGTCTCCCTCGCGCAGTGGCTCCTATCGACGTCACGGCCCACGATCGCGTTCGAATCGTGAGCGTCTCCGCGATGTTGCCGCGCACCACACGAGCGGCCACGGCCGTCTCGCGGCCGGTCGACGTTGCACATGGCTGGCACTTTGGGGCTGGATGCAGCGTCCCATCAAAACACTCAGGAACAGGACATGGATACCAACGCACTCGCCAAATTCCTGGCAGACTTCTGCTACGTGTTCTTGGCGGCGAATCTCTTGTGGGGACTGTATTGCGCCATACTCGTCTGGCGCCGCTTGCGCCAGATTCGCTTTGCAAAGCCCGAAGACGAACGCGAATTCCTCGACACGATCCGGCAAGAGCTGGACGCGGGAAATCTCGAAGAGGCCATGGATTATTGCAGCAACGACGAACGGGCGCTGCCGCAACTTGCCTTGCTGGCACTCGAGAACCACGACCTCGATCTGGTGTCGCTACGGCAACTGATGGGCGAGCGGATGCAACGCGACGTCATTGCGCCGCTGGAAAACCGCGTGAACTGGGTCCTGACCGTGATTCGCAACGGCCCGCTGCTGGGACTCTTCGGCACGGTGCTGGGAATGATGGCGGCGTTCGGACGCATTGGCACGGGTGAGAAGGTCGATCCATCGCAGATCGCCGACGAGATCAGCGTGGCCCTGATCTGCACCGCGATGGGCCTGGGTACCGCCATTCCGCTCGGCTACGTCGCCTCGAGCCTGACGATGCGTATCCGCGACCTGCAGGAATCGACGGGACATGCGCTGGTGCGCTTGCTCGACCGACTCAAGGAAGTGGCCGTCTAACGAACGAAACGTAGCACGGCCCGTGCTCGCGCGATTTTGTGGCCTAGCACACGGCGAAAGACAGTTTCCATGCTGACACCGCAATCAATCTCGTCGAGTGGACTCGGCCACGAAGGCTTCGGTCACCGGGGCCCGCATTCGGTTGATGCGAGCGTCGACATGACCGCTATGATCGACCTGGTCTTCATGCTCAACATCTTCTTTCTGGTGACATCGCTAGTGACGGCCCTGGCCGAAGTTGATCTCCCGGCGGCGAAGCACGTCGTGGCGGCCGATATGGAATCGGCCACGACAATCACCATCCTGTCCGCCGGAGGAGGCGCCGACGGACAGGTCTATCTGGGAGAGGACAAAGAGTCGCGATTGATTCCCCAACTCGATGAAGAGGTCTCTATCTCGACGGCGGTCACCACTGGGCTGGCGGCGGGCAAGGAGTTGGTCGTCATCAAGGCCGAACGGCGCGTGCCGCTCCGTGTCGTCTCGCGTGTGGCCGCGGCGGCCTCGATCGATGGCGTGCGCTTACATCTGGCCGTGATGGAGCTGGACTAATGCTGACGCCCTCCTCATCTTTTGCCGGAAGAGCCGCATGATTCGCTTCGCCTGTCCCCACTGCGGACGCCAACTGTCGGTTGCCGACGGCAAGGCCGGCAAACAGGGCAAATGCCCCGCGTGCCAGACCGTGCTGCGCGTGCCGCCATCCGGCAAGAAGCCCCCCCGCGCGGCCAGGCGCGAATCGTTGCCCCCGTTGGTGAGTTCCTCGACGCTAAGCGACACTCCGGAAGAAATGATCGACATGACGGCGATGGTCGACATCGTCTTCTTCCTGCTGATCTTTTTCATGGTCACCTCGCTGATGGCGAAGCAGGCCTCGATCGCCATGCCATCGATGCCGCAATCGTCTTCGGCCGAATCGAGCAGCGCCTCGGCCGCCCCGCGCACGCTCGAGGACTACGAGGAAGACCAGGATTACATCATCGTTCGGATCGAACCCGACAATTCGATCTACGTCGACGAGCAGATGGTACATAGCGCGCCGGACGTGACCGCCTCGCTACGTCAGGCGGTCTCGCGCGTCGAATCGCGTGATGAAGACGGCCCCAGCGTGCTTGTGGTGGGGCATCCCGACGCCCATCACGGCACGGCCGTCATGGTGCTCGACGCCGTCCACGAACTGGGGATCGCAAACGTCCGACTCTCGGTCGCGGCAGAAGATTGATAACCCATCGAACGGCAACCATCGAGCGCGAGGGCTCATGCGCAGGACCGAACGCGGCGGAGCGACAAAGACTTCGCGCCGTGACGATACGTTAGCGGCAGCGCGAGGCGGCCACATCGTGCTAGCAACACCCCAGCGAGGTGATTTCGAGTAGACAGACGCGCCGGCTGCTATTGTATACTCGCAGTTCGCGGTCTTGCGACCGAGCGGAGCCAATCGAGCGTCGATCGCTCGCGCGTGGCCGCTCGTTCGAAGATGCGTCTGGGACCAGTGGAGAGCGATCCGACACCGTAGGCTACGAATTCCCATGCAGCGACAAGACGGAGCAACCAGAGACGGGGCCTTCGGCAAGCTGATCGTGGCGGCACTGCTGTTGCTGGGCAGTGGCGCGTACGGTGTGTCGGCATTCTCGCCCGATGACGCGGCTGCGTACGACCGCGAACCGGCCTCGTCCGGAGCGGTTCACCGTTCGCCGGTCGACCTGTTGCTGACACCAGACGAGACACGGCTCATTACCGCGAATCAAACCGCGGATTCGATCTCGCTGGTCGATGTGGCACAAGGTACTGTCCTGGACGAGGTTGCCTGCGGCGATCGGCCGAGCAGCCTGGCAATGACGCCCGATGGGAAGAAATTGCTGGCCACGGCGACCTTCTCGGGCGAGTTGTTCGCTTATGCGCTGGTCGACGACAAGCTTCAGCTCGTGGGCTCCCTCTGGTTAGGATTCGAACCGCGGGGGCTGGCGATCTCGCCCGACGGCAAGCTGGCCTACGTTGCGCTGACCACCGCGGCCGAGGTGGCGATCGTCGATATCGAGCAACTGCAACTGATCGAGCGTATCGCCGTGGGACACTGGCCGCGCTACCTGGCTCTCTCGCCCGACGGTGCGCGATTGGCCGTGGGTTGCAGTGGCGACGGCGGGGTCGCGGTGATCGACACCGCCTCGCGCAAGCAACGGTTTATCGAGGATTTCGGCGGATTGAATCTCGGCGAGATGCAGGTCTCGGCCGACGGCAAGTACGTTTACTTTCCCTGGATCGTCTACCGGCAGAATCCGATCACGGTCGACAACATTCGCCGCGGTTGGGTGCTTGCCAGTCGCATCGCCCGCGTGCGGCTCGACGAACATGCCCGCCGCGAGGCCATCTCGCTCGATCCCGAAGGAAAGGCGGTGGGCGATCCGCACGGCATCGCCCTCAGCCCCGACGAGCAGACGATCGTCTGCACGGCCTCGGGCACGCACGAGTTGCTAGTCTACAAGCTGCCGGGACTGCCGTTCCAGGATTACGGCGGACCGGGGGACCATATCAATCCCGAGTTGTTGCGCGATAGCGAGCGTTTCTACCGCATCCCCCTGGGGGGCAGGCCCATGGCGGTTCGCTACTCAAAGCAGGGCGAGCTTGCCTACGTCGCCAACTACCTGCTCGACGCGGTACAGGTCGTCGACGTGTCGGGCAGGCAAGTCGCCAAAACGATCGCCTTGGGCGAATCGCCCGCGCCGACTCTTGCGCGCCAGGGAGAGGCGATCTTCTACGACGCCGTGCGGTCCCTCGACCAGTGGTACAGTTGCCACAGTTGCCATTATGAAGGGCATACGAATCGCATCGTGATGGATACACGCAATGATGGACGTTTTGGCAACTTCAAGACGATTCTCAGCCTGCGCGGCGCCCAAGACACCGGTCCCTGGTTCTGGCATGGTTGGGAGACCGAGCTGCGCGCGGCCCTGCACAAGTCGCTCATCGATACGATGCTGGGCGAAAAACCCACCGAGCACGAGGTCGATGCGGTGACGGCGTTTGTGGCAACGCTCGAGCCACCGAGGAATCCCCGACGTCAATCAGGTGAGTTAAGCGAGGCGGCACTGCGCGGCGAGGAAGTATTTCACGGCGAGAAGGCGGGCTGCGCGAATTGTCATCCCGCGCCACAATTCACGGATGGCCGCACGCATGACGTCGGGTTGGGGGCCGCCAACGACGCTTATCCCGAGTACAGCGCTCCCTCGTTGCGGGGTGTCTACGATCGTGTGCTGCTCTTGCACGATGGCCGGGCGAAGAATCTGCACGACGTACTCCACGGTCCCCACAACCCCGCGAACGTGACCGGCCTTGGCGAGCTGACACCGGACGAAGTCAACGATCTGGTCAGCTACCTCGAATCGCTGTAGATCGCCGGCAGCGAAGCCAGGCGTAGGCCACGTCCAGGACGCAGCCGTCGGTAGCAGGCGTTGGTGTCGCCTAAACTGGGCGGAAACGTCGTTTCTACGAATTTCTTGCGGCCTGCTGGACTCTCGTTCGGCGACCGTTCACAATTTGGGAGATCGGTTGCAAGGGGTTGTGGTCCCCATCAGGCAGCCGGGGCAGTTCTTCGGTGCAGAGTGAAGGCCGTCGGTACGAGTGGGGGTGCCCTGTGCGCTCTCGTCGGTAGACATGCACATGCTCATGGGGAGGTCGTCATGCGACATCAACCGCTGATTCCAGCGTCCCGGGGAATCGCCGCACTCATGCTCATGGCGATCTTCTCGATCGCCCTGCCGCGGCTCGCTGAGGCGATCGATACCTCGAAGCTGAAGAAGGGGGATAAAGTCGAAGTGAATATCTTCGACGAGTGGCAGCCCGGCACGGTCATCGAAGTGATCCAGAACGGCTGGGTGTGGGTCCGCACCGACGAGATCGATCGTCATCTCTACACGCCCAAAAATATCCGGCTCTTGGGCGATGCGGGAGATCCCTTTGCCACCGAGGAGGAGAAATCGGACAAGCAGGTGTTGCGCTTGTGGACCGACTCGACCGGCAAGCACAAGGTCGAGGCGACCCTCGTGCGGCACGAAGCGGGCAAGGTCGTGCTCAAACGCAAGGACGGCAAAGAGGTCGTCCTGCCTTTCTCTCGATTGAGCGACACCGATCAGCAGTTCCTGGCGGGCAATGGTTCGGACGATGCGGAAGAATCGGACGAATCGATCGAGAGCGACATCGCCGACAAAACCATCGAGCTGAGCGAAACGGATCTCAGTCGTGCCAGCCCGGCCGATGTGTCGATCGGTGGCGCGTGGCAATACAAGCCAGACGCGGCGACGGAATCGACGTCATCGTTGTCCAAGGTACGAATCCCCTTGGGGAACAAGGGAGATTTCTTCGAGAATCCCACCGGCCTGCTGCTTGCCCCCGACAAGAACAAGGCCGTCGCTATTCTGCTCAACACGCATCCCGGCGCGGACGACTATGTGGCGCGCGTCGTCGATTGCGACCTGACGAGCAAGAAGGTCGGCGCCGTGGCGCAGTTCGTCGGGGGGGAAGAGCCGATCGATCTCTCGTCCGACGCCCGGTTGGTGCTCGCCCGTTCGGCCGGCTTTGGCTTTGGGAAACAGGCCCGCCTGACGATCTATTCGCTCGAAGGCAAGGAGGTCACTCCCGTCGTCGCCTGGCAGCCATACGGCGAAGAGGATGACCACGACAGCGATATCCGCTGGGCACGGTTCGTGGGACCCCACCAGGTGTTGGCCATCAGTGAAGAGGGCGTGCTCAGCTTGTGGAAGACGGACGAGCTGGCGCCACTTTGGATGGCGAAAGGCGCCCGCGACGCCTATCCCGGGCTCAGCGCCACCCAGAAGACCGTGGCCCTGCCCGTCGAGGGAGGAGTCGTCTTGCTCGAGACTTCATCGGGACGCAAGCTCGGCAGCCTGGGCGCCGAACCGGCACATGCGCGGGCCGAGCTGGCGGCGCTCGACACGCTGGGAACACGACTCGCGCTGGTTAATCCTGGGCGATGTCGTGTCTGGGAATTGAGCGATCAAAAACTCGTGCGCGAGTTTCCCCTGCCCGCCCGGCTGAAGTGCGAAACGCTGGTCTGGTGCGGGCCCGAGCATCTGCTCGTCGATGGTCATTGCCTGGTCGACGTCACGCGGAGGTTGTGGGCCTGGGATTATGAAGAAGTCTCACCCGCCGTCCGCGCGCATGGTCCGCAGACCTGGTATATCACCGGCGGCGGGCGACAGAATGCCATGGTGCTCTGCTCGGCCACGTTGCCCGACGAAGCGGCACGCGCGGCAACCTCGGGGCTCGAGGCCGAAAGTCTACTCGTCATCAAACCCGGCATGAAGGTGTCGCTCGACCTTCAAATCAACGCGGCGCCGGACGACCGTCAAAAAGTGCAAGCGGCGCTGACGTCGCAATTGACGAAAAGCGGTCTGGTGGTAGAGGAGGGAAGTCCCCTCAAATTGAGCTGCTCGATTCGGCCGGGCGAGACCGAGGCGATCCAGTACCGCGAGTTCGGTAAGTTCGATTCGACCAGCCACAGTGCGACGTCCGAGATCCTCGAGATCGCCTTTGTCTTGAATGACGAAAAGGTTTGGAAATACGAAAGCAAGACCTCTCCCCCTCACCTGCTGTCGCTGAACCAGGGCGAGGACGTCAACTCGGCGCTGCAACGGGTCATGCGGCAAGATCCGGCCGCGATTGCCAGCATCTGGCTGCCCGGTTATGTGGCCAAGTCTCCTTTGGCAGCGCCGTATGGTACATCGCCCGAGCCTGCCGGCCGTTGAGGCACCGGCGGCGGCTGGCTTGGCGAAATGTGCCGCACACCTCTACAATCGGCCTCACGGCGCGAGAAAGCCGAATCGCGCCGCGGGGTTGTCGTTGCGTTTGACGAGCTACAGAGGTGTGCTCCATGGATGGCTGGGATTCGAATCCGTTTCAGGTCCTCACGTCGATTGTCGCCCCTGCCATCCTGACCAACGCCTCATCGGTGATGGCCTTGGGAACCTCGAACCGGTTTGCCAGGACCGTGGACCGCGCCCGTGTGTTGTATGCCGAGACCACCCGCGAGTCCGATCCCGCGCGACTGGATCACCGGCTACGACAGCTTCAAATCGCCGAGTCTCGCGTCTTGTTGCTGGTCCGCGCTTTGACGGCGTTCTATTCCTCGGTCGGCTCGTTTGCGGCCGCCGCGCTCATCTCGCTGTTGGGGGCCGTTTTTACGATGGGGCATCAGAACCTGCTGCAACAGGTGTCGCTCTACGTTGCCCTGGCGGCCGGCATGGTGGGGGTGGGAGGTCTCGTCACGGGCACATCGCTTCTGGTATGGGAAACCCGTCGCGCCCTCAAGGCCCTGACGGATGAAGCGGCCCACCTCTACGATCGATTGCCGTCCGAAGCACGTGCGATGGATGGCCACTAGCAGGCTGCTGAAAAAGGCCCGTCGTGGCCTTTTTCAGCCTCGCGAAGTGCGGAGTTGAACTCCGCACCGCTCACAAAAGAACGACTTCCGTCGCTATTTTGTGATCGCATCCAGGCGATCCTATCAGGCTGCCGACTTTTTCAGCAGCCTGATAGTCGATCGAGTTGATGCCGCTTTTTCTAGTGGTGCCTTGCAATTCAGGCTGGTCGCGTAGCGATCAATGCGTATTAGTGACCGGCCAACTCCTCAGCGCCAGCCCAAGTGCTCGCGCAGCAGTTCTTCGAGCGCGAGCGCTTTTTCCTGGTCGAACGCATCCGCGTACACGATCGGCTGCAGCTCTGGCGTGACGTCGATCGGCAATTCACCCTGCGGTACGCGCAGCACCGCGTAATCGTCGGCGCCCGGCATCGACAGCGCGCCGCTCCCCTTGGGTCGGAACCGCAACTCAAATGTGGTGATAAAGCTCTCCGGCAGCTTCTGGATGGCGGCCGCGGGTGGATCCTGCATTTCCTTCGGCGGCACGATCCAGGCGAACGCGACCAGCTTTCCTTCGTGCGGATGGACGAGGATCGCATAGCGCAAGCGCGCCTGCAGATGTTCGTCGCCGTACGCGATGGCCCGTTCGACGTCGTAGAACAACGTGCTCGCCGACCGCGCCACGATCTTCGTATTCTCGTCGCACTCGATTTCGCGCACGCCGAGCGCAATGGCCGCCAGCGCCGGCAGCTTGGCCCCTTGCCTGGCTTGCGTGCGGCTTGAAATCACGGTGTCGTGACCGTCGATCGGATGGCACCAGCCCGTGCCGATACGTGCCAGAAAAAACTCGTTCTCCTTGCGTCCGATGTCGGCGAGCGCCGCCATCGAGAACATTTCGGCCAGCTTGTTCCAGTTTTCGGCCTGCTTGCCTGTCTCACCGGCTACGACACGCGTGTCATTCTTCATCACCAGGTGAGACCAGTCCGCCGGGGGCCCTTGATCGACGATCGTGCCCGGCTCGACCCACAACACAGGGGCCGGCTTGCAATCGAAGACCGACTCGGGCCAGGGCACTTCAGCCACTTTCGCGGGAGCCGCCTCGGCCGGCACGAGCCACGGCGCATACGTGCGCACCATTGCACGCCCGACTGTCGTGCGAGCCAGCAAGAAGATTGCGACCAGAACGATTGCCGCGGCGATCGCCGCCATCGCCACGCGCCGCCGCCGTGCCTGTTCCATCGAGCCTGTTCCCCGGGGCGGATGCTGTTTTCCCTCCTTGGGTTGTAGCCCAAAGGGACTTGGCGGGGCAACCCGAACAGAACGTTTCCTAAGAAAAGGTCAGGAATGCAAAAATCAGCATGGCTGCGCAGCGACCATCAACGGGGCGTCGTTCCACAGACTCTTGCGTTTGCGACCCTGTTCACGGCATCTCGTCTGCCGGCGCCACTTCCTTCAGGCTGCGCAAATACGCCATGAGGTCCGCAAATTCCTCGACCGAGATCCCCTCGTAGAGTCCTGTCGGCATCAACGATAACTCGCTGCGCATGCGTTCCTCGATGTCGTCGGTGGCGATGGTGAGTACCTTGCCATTCACATCCACGAGTTCGAGGCGTTCGGCCGTGTCGCTCTTGACCACGCCTTGCAGCACCTCGCCGGCCGAGGTAGCGACGACGGTCATTTCATAGCCCGACAGCAGTCGGTTTGACGGTTCGAGCACCGAGCGGATGATTTCGCGTCGATCGTACTTGCCCCCGATCCCCGCCAGGTCAGGGCCAGCAAGGACCGCCTTGGCATCGCCCCCTACCGCGTGGCACTTGACGCAGGCCAGACCTTTCACATCCTGGAACAGCGCCTTGCCACGCTCGGCGCTTCCTTCGTGCTGCATCGCGTGCTCGATGTAGGGTCCGATATCCGGCTTGCTGCTATCGGCGGTGGCGAGCACGTCGAAGCGTTCTTCGCGCAAGGGTACGTGCATGCTGAACTCCCACTGGGCGCCCCCATTGCCGCACAGGGCCCAAATGCGATGCACGCCCGCTTCGAGCTCGACGTCGAACGATTGCTGCGCTGGCGACCAGCCGCGTTCGCCGTTGAACTCGAACACCTTCTGGCCATCGATCCAGACGAGCAGTTGATCGTCGCTGCCTACCTGAAATGTATGCTTGCCACCGCGCGCCGATTCCCATTCGGCGTAGCCGAGCGACCAGGCACTGCCATGTCCCCCCAGGGTCGCGGCGACGTCGACCTTGCCCGACGACGCATCGGCGACGGCGGGCTTCCAGGCGACCTTCTGATCGCCGATCTGGAGTTCGCCTCCAAGGTCCGCGGCCGAGGCTGGATCGAAGGCCGGTTGTCCCGTCTCCTTGCTCCAGGGACCGACCAGGTGCCAGGCGGTAATCGGCCGCGGCAGGGTATAGATCTCGGCCAATTCACCGCGCGCGCGGCGCGTGAGCTCGCCGCGTTGCGCCTTGGCGAGAATCGCGTCGGCGACCTCATCGCGCAGCGACACGAGCGTCTTGCGTGCCTCGGTGCGCACCTCGCGGCTTCGATCGATCAGGGCATCGAGATAGACATCGAGCGCACACGGATCGGCAATCTTCGCCAAGGCCAGCACCGCGTCGAAACGCGTCTCGGCATCGCTCGTCAGCTTCACCAGCGCCGCGACCGCGGTACGAATACCCAATTCGCCCAATTGCCGTGCCGCCGTCTGTCGCACGACCACCGCGTCGTCACCCAGGGCCTCTTCCAGTCGTGCGGCGGCCCCTTCCTTCTGCAATTGCGCGAGCACGGCCAGCGCCTTGGCTCGAACCGGGGGGCGCTCGCATCTGGTGCGCTCCTCGACGATGGCGACCGTCTCGGGCGAGGCCAGCGAGGCCAGCCCATCGAGCGCCAGCGATACGACTTCGTCCGAGGCTGTCGACGAGGCAGAGAGATTGGCCAGCAACGCGCGGACCTTCTCGGCCTGCCCGGCGCCACCCAGCGTGACGACGGCGCGCACGGCCTCGGCTCGCACATCACCGGTCGAGTCGGCATTCTCCGCTGCCTGCAAAAACAACGAAAGCGACTCGGCATCCCCTGCCTTGGCCAGCGTTGCGAAGGCCACTTTGCGGACGTCCTTGCTTGGGTCCCCTTCGGCCACCTGCCGCAGTTCGGCGAGCACCGACGCGGCCGGCACCATCTGAAACGCACGCACGACCGCCGCCCTCACTCCCGCGTCGGTGTCGTCGAGCGAGGAGGCCAACGCCGCGAACACGGTGGGGCCACCTACCCAATCGTGCTTCTTCGGACGCGGCGGGGCTTGCGCCGCGGGGCGCGTGCCCCACCAGCCCTCTTGATACGGGGCCGCCTGGAAGTAGACGTCGGCCAGCGCGTCGACACAGGTACGGCGCTCCTGGGGGCTCGCTGAATGCTGCAAGCGATCGGCCAACAGCGCGACGGCCCCGGGTTCATATTGTTCGCTGGCCGCCAGAGTTCCCCAGTGCCGTACGTCGTTCGATTCTGTTTGCCGCAAGACGTCGGCCACTTGGGCCCAGTCGTTCAGTCGCCGCACGGCCTGCAGCTTGGCGAACCGCGCGAACGTGTCCTGATCGTCGAGCGACTCCGTCAAAGCTGAAACCGCCGATTTCGCGTCGAGCCGTCCCAGCGCGATAGCGGCCTGTGCCCGCACGCGCGGCTCGGCATCGCGGAGATGTGCTGCGATAGCCGACGCCTCTTCCTGGGCGTTCAACTCGCCGAGGGCGCGGACGGCCTGCGCCCGCACATCGCCGTGCGAATCGTCGAGCCGTGGACGAATCGCCGCGACGACCTCCTCGTTGCCGTGCAGGTCCTTCGCCGCGGCGAGCGCCCAGAGGGCATGGATCTTGGCCGCGCCGGTCGCGTTTAGATCATCCAGCAGCGCGCGTAACGCGCCGAGCGATGCTTGCTGCCTGGCCAGCTTCTGCTGCGCCGACCAGCGAGTTGCGAAAGATTCGCTGCTCAAGTCCGCGACCCAAGTTGCCGGATCGTCCTTGGTGGTAGAAACCGTATTCGCTGCTATCGAGGGCTCTCCCTCTCCCACATACGTCACGCGATAGACGCGGCCACAGACGGTCGGATTCGTCCAGCCGCCGAAGTTCCAGTCGGCCACGTACATGTGCCGGCCATCGGGACTGAAGCAAAGATCGACGGGCCGGAAGGTGGAGTTCTCTTCTGGCACCATGAAGTCTTCGATCTCGCCCGTGTAGGTTCCGCCCGAGCGCGTAACGTGAAAGCACTGCACCTTGCCTTTGCCCCACTCGGCGAAGAAGGGGGCGTCGCGATAGGCCGTCGGCCATACCGCTTCTCGGTAACAGGCCGCCCCGCACGGCGAACCGCCCCCATGCTCGCTGATACGTGGCAAGTGTCGCTCGGGCCGCGTCAGGTAATCGAAGGGGTAGCCGTAGTAACCCGTCTGCATGTGGTGCGTGAATCGCGTCCACCAGCCCAGGCCATCGTCGGTATTGTCGTAGGTAAAGATCTCATCGAGCGAGTTCATTGCCACGTCGAGATGATTGCGCGTGCCGGAAGAATAGACCTCGAGCCGTGTCCCGTCGGGGCGCAGGCGTACCACGCCCCCCCCTTCGAGCGTGATGGCCGAGCCATCCTTGCCGGTTGCCCGCTGAATGCCCTTATCCCCGACGGAGACATACATCCAGCCATCCATGCCCAAGCGGATGCCGGTCACGATGTGATCGTTGAAGCCGAAGATTCCCGCCGCCGGACCGAATCCCTCGGCCAGATCCTCGCGCACGTCCGCCTTGCCGTCGCCGTCGGTATCGGCGAATCGCGAGTAGTGGGGCGCGTGCATGACGTATAGCCAGCCATCGAGCCATGCCAGCCCGAACACGGCCGAAAGATTTTCGCAGAACACGGTTCGCTCCGCCGTGCCATCCTCGTTCCAGCGCACGAACAGCACGCGGTCGAATTCCTTGGTCGTGGGGCCCCGCATGTCCATCGGGTCCTCGCCGATGAAAAGATTGCCCGCGTCGTCGCACGTCACGACCGAGGGGTGTTCGACTTCCGGCACCCCGAAGAACAACTCGACCTTGAAGCCGGGCGCAAGCACCTTTTGCCCCAGCACGGGATGAGACATCAAGCCAATCAACAAGATCGCCGGCACGCAGAAAACAAGGGCGTGCCGGTTGACGGACACGAGGGGCATCGAGAGGGTCCTTGAAGGTTGCTACAGGTGGGCTGCCGCAAGGGTGGGGTGCAGGGCGGCTCATTCGTACTTTGACCAGAACCGGGAACCCTGTCCAGCCATCGCGGCATTCCAGCCCCTTGCCCCCGGTCGGCCCCACGATGCGCGCAAACAGCTAGAGTAGCGTAGCGCGGCGTGGCGATTACCTACACCATTCCCGGCAATCCAGCGCTCTAGGGGGCCGGCGCTAGGGCGAACTGCACCTCGGTGCTGACCGTCGCTTTCCGTTCGTCGGTCACTGTGACGAACCACACGGTCGCCTCCGCCGGTGGCGCGGGTGTGGTCACCTTGTCGGTTTCGATCGTCCCCGGCTGCGATTCCCACTTGCGACGATTGATCGGGCCACTTTCGGTCGTCCAATGAATCTCTGCCGTCTTGAGAGGAAGTGCGCTCGAGTAGGGGACCACCACTTGCTCTCCGTCACGTCGGGGAGCATCCACCTTCGGCAGCGGAGTGCTACCGCGCAGATACTGGTCAACGAACAGCCCGATCTCCTGGGGCGCCCAACCGTCGGGATGACTGTGAGGCATGTTCACCGTCACACGAATCTGTTTTGGCGCCGGCACCAGGTCGTAGCTCTTCTGATAGCTGTCGAGAAAGTAGGCTCCGTCGTTCGTGCCGTTCATGAACAAGATCGGCATCGACACGCTGGGCAGGTATTGCGCCGGATCCCAGAGCGTCGTCCAACGCTCGCGATCTTCCGACGACATCTGGGCCATGCGATCGTGCCACACGCTGCTCTCGGCCAGGAAGCCACAGCCGTAAACCGGCACCGCCACGCGAAATCGCGAGTCGACCCCCGCGACCATGCAAGTGAGATATCCGCCCCAACTAATGCCCGTGATCGCGGTTCGCTCGGGATCCACTTCAGGAAAGCTGCGCACGAGCGAATGCGCGCGAATCACGTTGGCCACGGCATGATAGGGCCATTGCTCTTCGACCGGCTTGGCGATGCTGCCGAACTTTTCATCGTCACCTTGATCGGGCCCCGCGCCGGAGTGCCGCACGCGATTCTCGGGCGAGTGTGGGTTGGTGTTCTCGATCGGTCGATGTCCCGACAAGTCCATGGCGATGGCCGCATAGCCGCGCTTGGCCCACAACTCGGCCCATTCGCGAAACGCCGTGCCGCCGCCGCCATGCACCAGCACGACCGCCGGCAGATTCTTGTCTTGCGAGGTATCGCCCGCCAAGGTGCCGGGCGTGGCATAGTAGGCGAAGACGCGCGTCGGGATGCCGTTGTACCACTCGCCGACGTAGAACAACGATCGCACCGGCCCCGCGTCGTCGACCCAATAGAACTCGGGGGGCTGAGACAGCTTTTCGAGGTTCCAGGGAGTCGAGGCCGGCAGCTTCGAGGGACTTGTCGTATCGTCCCCCAGCAAATGGCCCCAGGGGAAGGCGAGCAGAACCAGGCAGAGCGAGAGAAGCGAGACTCGGCATAGCATGGTGGAGCAGCCTTCTGACGTGGGGTAGAAACGGACGGTTGATTCCATCTTCTAAACGCGATGCGCCGCGAGGCACGCCGATCTCAGATCGCCTGCCTAGGCTAGCAGCCAGTGGAAGAATTCTACAGGTTGCTAGAGTTTGCCGAGCATTTCCACGGCCCGCGTTTCGAAGATCTTCTGCCAGTGTGGCGCCAGCAGGCATTCGCTGTCTTCTTGCGCGGCGCCAGCGTTCAGTAGTTGCTCTGTCGTGGGGGCGTAATAGATGTAGCCGTTCGAGTAGCCAGCGACGAACGTGTACACGTGCGGCGACGCTGCTTTGAGATTCAACCCGATCTCGACGACCAACTCGCCCGGAAACGCCAGCAGGATGAAGTCTCCCACGCGCAGGCCGACCAGTTCGGCCTCGAGCGTGCGCTTCGACGCCGCGAGATTCGTCGCCTGATGCTTGCGCAGCAGGGCTAGATTCGTCTGAATGCGGGTCAACTCCTCCATGACGTGGATGTTGTGGATGTACTGCTTGAGATAAGCGCGGTTCGTCGCGTCGAGCTTGCGCAAGTCGTCTCGGCCGGCGGCCTCGTCGCGCAAGTAGCGATGCGCGGCAGAGGAGGGATAATCCTCCGACCAGCCATACTTCACCGCCAGGGGGAGAAACGTCTTCAGATTCAGGTGCGTTCCCTGCAACGAGCGAAGCAACCGTTGCGACTCGCTCTCGAGCGCGACGATCCGCTCGGCCGTGTTGGCGCGCGGCAATTCGAGCACCTCGTTGCGAATGGCCAGCCGGTCGTCGTCTCGGCATTCGATCTTGCGAACCGCTTGCAGCGTGTTCAGGCCGAGCAGGTTGCCCAACGGTTCGCCGTCGCGCGGGCGATCGACGTCTTTGTACCAGATCGGATTGATGTCGCCGCCGCACCCCTGCACGTACAGCGCGATCGTGTCCTCGGCCAGATTCTGTTCGATGACGCGCGAGGCGAAACCGCTCATGTCGGCCGTATTGCCCCCGTTCGGCACGCTTTGAATCGGATGGCAGGCGAAGTTATACACCACCGCCAGCGGGCGACCGTCGCGACGATCGAGTCGCAATATCCCGATCTCAGGATCGACGGGCCCCACGGCCGCGACTTCGTCATCCGGCGGCAGCGAGTACGCATGGCGCACGTCGACTTCGCGACCGTCCTTCATCTTGAGACGCCGGTTCTCCATGATGCGGTCTTCGTGTCCGACGCCTGCTCCCACTCTCACGGGCACGAGTCCCGCCACGGCCTCTTTCACCGCGGCAAAGGTTCTCTCGACCACGTCGGCGCAGACGATGCCGTGGCAATGACTCGCGTTGACGAGGACGCTCGCCGGCGCGATGCCCAGCTCTTTCTCCAGCCGGGCGCGCACGTCTCCCAGATAGCTGTTCGGAATGGTGCCGATCTCGGCGATGGCCACCGCGTCGAGCGTGATCAGCACGGCTCGCGTCGAGTTGTTCTCGAGCACGAGCGCCTTGACGTAGAGCGGATCGTGGACCGGTCCCGCCGCACGGTCGGTGATCTCGACCTTGGCCACACCGGCACGTAACAAGCCGGCCGCGATCGACGTCACCGGCCAGACGCTCCATGCGATACAGCCAACGGAGAGGCAGGTGAGCCAGAATTTCATGGTCGTGGCCTGGGGGGATGAGGTGTGCGGCGGGCGAGAGTGACGCCCTGCGGCCGCGCCGACCAGGATAGTGCGGCCGACAGACCGTTTCCATCTCGCGGGCGAAATCCGCGATCTATTCCCAGGCTACGAATCGCGCCGTGGTTCGCGTGGGCGAAACCACCATCACGGCCAGCTTGCCGTCGGTGAAATAGGGATCCCCAGTCAGGTTGCGGCGGCGGATTTCTCCCGGCACGGCATCCTGCCGTGTGACGTAGCCCGCCAACTTGAGGCGTCCCGCCTGAAACAGGTCTTCGAGCACATAGTCGCGAGCTTCGTCGATATCGGGATCGATCCGGTGGGTCGTCAGGTTCCAGGTCCGCCAGGTCAGGCGTACGCCCATGTCGCGGCTGACCTGGCCGACCCAGACCGGCTGTCCCCCGAGTCGCAACGGCGTGGCCCACAACCGCATGTGCAGCCGCTCGTTGATCGATTTGCGCACACGCTGCAAGGCAAAGTCCTGGATGCGTCCGTAGAGGTGCAATGGGCTCACGGGCGAGTAGCGATATTCGGAGCCGGTCAAGAACGCTCGTGCCGTCTTCCAGCACGTCGCCAGCGTAATCACCTCGGTCTCGTCCCAGCGTGCGCCGAAGGCGCTCACCACCGTGGGGAACTCTCCCACGATCACCAGGTTTACCGGATCGCCGAAACGTGTGCCGCGACCGTTGAGCGTGGTCGCCGGCGCCTCGGCCAGGTGATGTCCCAGCGACAGTTCGTCGCACTCGATTTGCTGCTCCGCTGGGTAGAGATCCTGAAACGCCCGCCGCGCGTAGTCGGCGTCGAGCCCCGGCACGGGCACCGAAAAGACGAACTCGCGCGTGTCCTCGATCCCGAGCAGTCGTACGTGGATGATCTTGTTGCCGATATCGAGGGAGGTGAAGACAAACCCCTCCGACGTCTCGCCCGGTTCGACGGGGCGCAAGCGAAAGGCGTGTTCGTGAAAGTAGTCGTCCATCTGGCGATTCGCCCGCCACGCGCCGAAGAGCTTGAAGGGCAGCAGCCAGATGAGCGGGAAGAACACGAGCAGCGCCGCGGCGCCGAAGCCGAGGATCCGCTTGCCGCTCGAAAAGTGATTCGCCGCCGAGGCCTCGTGCGCGGAGAAATAATTCGGGTCGATCCCCACCAGGTTGACCCGGTAGGGGCCCTCGGCGCGGTTGACCACGCGCAGCCACAAGGGCTGAATGCCGCGCCGCGCCATGGGGACGCCGAAATAGTGCCGGCTTTCCTTGCTGTCGAGCACGGCCACCGTTATGTCGAGACCATCCTGCGATTGCGTCTGCGCCCGCGCGTCGAACGTACGTGCCGTGGGCCGGGGCCGATAGGGCACGAGCAGGCGGCGCAGGATGGGGGTCTCTTCGAGCGACATGTCGCTGCTACGGTAACCCCCCTGCCCTGTGGCGTCGAGCACCTCGACCACCCGTGTGTGGTAAGATTCTATGGCGGCCGAAGGCGCCGACAAGAGAAACTCGAAGCGTGAGTTTTTGAAATTGTGCTTTTCGCGGAATCGTAACCCGAAGCGTGAGCGAGGGAGCGCTTCGATCGACGTTCTTTCTAGGAATCCCCTTGCTGACGCTTCGCGCTTGGGATTGGTTCCTGACGCTTCGGGTTGGCAAACCAGCCAGACAATCTGGCCAGACACGACCACCCCGGCGCGATCGCAGATTCTCCGTGCAGGTTCCCAAGCCCAGAACCGTGCCTCGGCACCGCAAAGCCGGGCTTCGGTCAGACGTCGCAGACCGTAGAAACTCCCCAACCCTTGCTCCCTGGGTGTCGCCACTTTCCCAGCTGCGTATAATCGGGTGGAGGTAAGGCCGCTGCTAGCGACGTGAAGGGCTGGCCCGGCGGCGACGTCCAGGAAATAGTAATGGCGAAACGTCCCCCGCGACAAGATATCGATCACGTGCTCCGCGATTGGCCCCACGAGCCAGGCGAAATCAGCGTCCGGCTGGTCGAGGCACACGACGGTCGCGAGGTCCTGCAGATGCGGGTCGAGTTGGGGGTCATGCAACTCGAAACGACTCATCGCCCCGATGGTCAGCGTCCCGGCGGCGCCGAAACCTACTTCGACTATCTGCTCGCCCTGGCGATCCACGAGGGAGATGGCTTCACCCTCACCGAAGAGCAGTGCAACGAGGTGGATCGAGAGCTCGTGCAGTTCTACCATCGTCGCATCTGCTGGCTGGCGCTGCGCGAATACGAGCACGCTGTCCGCGATGCCGATCACAATCTCGCCTTCATGGACTTCGTCCGTAGTTGCTCCCCCGCGGACGAATGGACCGAATCGCACGAGCAATACCGCCCGTTTATCCTCTTCCACCGCACGCAGGCCGCGGCCCTGGCCGAGCTCGAAGAACGCGGGCCGGAGCCGGCGATCGAGACGCTGAACACCGGGCTCGATCGCCTGCGCGAAATCTACGCCGACGCCGACGCCGAAGAGCCCTTCGAGGAAGACGAGATGGTCGCCCGGCTGGTCGAGCTGCGTGAATCGCTCCGCGACCAATACAACGTCGGTCAGACCCTCTCGGAACGACTGGCCGACGCCATCTCGCGCGAGCAGTACGAGTTGGCCGCCCAATTGCGCGACCAGATCGCCCACCGCGCGAAGAAACGCGCCTGAGCCACCACCGCTAGTGGCCCTCTCGGACAGACGCTACAAGGCCAGTTTGTAGCCTTTCCAAGCACTTGTAAACATGCGCACAGTAGCGCACTGGTGTCCATGTTTTTTATTCGTCGTAAGTCTATATCGCATCCATGGATGCGGACTATTCCGCGCGGGCGGAAATTCGATTGGCACGCCTCCTGCAATAGAAGAATTCCGTTGTCCCACGCAGGCGACAACGATGGGAAATCAAACAAAGCCTGCCGACGCAGGCAGATGCCAAGGAGAAAGCCATGTTGGTGCTGACACGGAAGCTGAAGGAGCAGATTCGCGTTGGAAACGAGATCACGATCACCATCCTGCGTGTCTCCGGAAAATCGGTTCGTGTCGGCATCGAGGCCCCGCGAGAGGTGCGTGTCGTCCGTGCCGAGTTGCCCATGCTCGAAGAGACGATCGACGAAACCGAAGAGTCGGCCGAAGAAGTGGTGCCGGCCCTCGTCGTGCGGGCTGCCGGTCGTCGCGGACCCAAGACCGATGCCGCCAGCAGCACGCCGCGAACCGGTTCGAAGGTCAACCGCATCCATCCTCGCGAGGCGGTCGACGCCATGACCCCGCGACTCGGCAACGAGCGACGTGGCTATGGAGCCGAACGAGTGACCGTGGTCGAGCCTAGCGCAGCTCCGACAATGCGTCCCTCGGCTACGATGGGGCCCTTGGCCATGCGAGGTCTCGTCGGTCGCCGCGGCTAAATCCGCCACGGACCGCTCTCGGACGACTTTTCCAGCATCCTTTCGTGAACGATTCGCTCGACACTTCCCTCGCTGATTCCAGCGAACTCTGATCGCAGCAACGCTCCTCCCTCGCCGTGCCGTCGCGACGCCAGGCGCCACCCTGTACTGCGTCGCGGCGGCCGGCATTTTGCATTTTCGCACCGAGCCGCCTAGAGTGGTGCCCAACCGCGGCGCGTCTCGCGCCGCGAGAGGATTTCTGCACGCCACTCAGGACTCGCCATGTCGCAGCCGATCACCGTCAAGCCCGGCCACAAGATCCGCCTTGCCGATTTTGACGCCAGTTTCAAGAACGGCGTCGATTCTCGCGAGGCCGCCGAGGCCGAGACCGAGGCCAGCGTCTCGGCGATGACCGATCTCGCCTATCGGCTGTATGCCGAGAATCGTCGCGCCCTGCTTATCGTGCTGCAAGGCATGGACACCGCCGGCAAGGACGGCACCATCCGCCACGTCATGCGCGGCGTCAGCCCGCAAAGCTGCCAGGTCAAACCCTTCAAGCAGCCGAGCGCCGAGGAGCTCGATCACGACTTTCTCTGGCGCATTCACAAGGCCGTGCCCGCCAAGGGCAATATCGGCATCTTCAATCGTTCGCACTACGAAGACGTGCTCGTCGTGCGCGTCCACAATCTGGTGCCGCAGGACGTGTGGGAAAAACGCTACGACACGATCAACGGTTTCGAGCGGTTTCTCGTCGACGGGGGCACGACGATCATCAAGATCTTCCTGCACATCAGCAAGGACGAACAAAAAGAGCGCCTGGAAGAGCGTCTGCACGATGCCAAGAAACGCTGGAAGCTCAGCCCGGCCGACGTGGCCGAGCGCAAGCTGTGGGACGACTACCAGCGGGCCTACGAGGACGCCCTCACCCACTGCAACACGGATTACGCACCCTGGCACATTGTTCCGGCGAATCGCAAATGGTATCGCAATTTCGTCATCAGCAAGCTGCTCCGCGAGGCCCTCGAGAAGATGGATCCGAAATTCCCGCCCCCCGCGTCCGATCTCGACAAGCTGGTGATCGAATGACGCGGCGAGCACGCTGGATGAACGCGGCCGGGGCGCTGGTCGCTGGCTGGCTGATGACGACATCGGGAAGCTCGCTGCGCGCGACCGATGCGGATCGACCCGAGCCGGTGCGCATCATCTTCGACACCGACATGGGCAACGATATCGACGATGCGCTCGCCCTTTCGGTCCTGCATGCCTTGCAGTCGCGCGGCGAGTGCCAGTTGCTCGGCGTGACCATCAGCAAGGACAACGCCTACTGTGCCCCCTTCATCGACGCGGTCAATGAATTCTACGGTCGCGGCGAGATCCCCATCGGCATGGTGCATGACGGCAAGGAGAAGGAGGACGGCCAGTTCGTTCGCCAGGTCTCTCAAGCGCACGATGGCGACCGGCAGCGCTACCCGCACGACCTGCTACGGGGCGAGGACGCGCCCGAAGCGGTCTCCCTCCTGCGTCAATTGCTGGCTTCCTCGCCCGAGAAATCGGTCGTGCTCGTGGTGGTCGGTTTTTCGACGAACCTGGCCCGGCTGCTCGAGAGCGGTCCCGACTCGTACTCGCCACTCTCGGGACGCGAGCTCGTCGCCGAGCGCGTCCGCCTGCTTTCGATGATGGCCGGTATGTTCACCGATCCGCGGCAGAAGGAATACAACGTCCATATCGATCTTCCCTCGGCGGCCAAGGTCTTTGCCGATTGGCCGACGGAGATCGTCGCCAGCGGCTTCGAGATCGGTCTGGCGATTAAATACCCCGCGGCGAGCATCGAGCAGGACTTCAACTACGTCGAGCATCATCCCGTGCAGGAGGCGTATACGCTCTACCTGCGGATGCCCTACGACCGTGAGACGTGGGATCTCACGTCGGTGCTGTACGCGGTGCGCCCCGAACGCGGTTACTTCGGGCTTTCGCAACCGGGTCAAATCACGACCGATGCGCAGGGCGTCACCCACTTCGAGCCAAAAGCAGGCGGGCGCCACCGCTACCTGACGGTCGATGCCGAGCAGATCAGCCGGGTCCGCGAGGCACTGGTGCAGTTGGCCAGCCAGCCGCCGGATCGCTAGTCGCGGCCCGATCCGCCGGCCAGGGGGGCGTGGTGGGCGCACCCGGTGGAAGGTGCGGACCCACGTTCGGCGGCGCCGTCGCCTGGTACAAGCGCGGTCCCGGCGGCCGTGCCGGATGCAACTCGGCGTGCTGCTCGAGCAGAATGCGGCGCACTTCGAGCACGCTGCGCGGATGCCGATGCACCGTGAGATGATCGGCATTCACCGCGATCTCGCTCTCGACGTTGTCGAGATGGGCACTCGAGAAGTCCACGATGCCATCGCCGCGGCCGGCGAACCGCCCCTTCCAGCCCGTGTCTTCGACCACGCCCACGATGTTGTGATAGCGCACCCAAGGGGCTTGGGGAGACGTTAGCAGCACGGGCAACACGGGTGAATCGGGCGCGAGCGAATCGATGCTGGTCGTCATCGTCAGCAGGCTTGCATCGCGGAAGAGGTCGGAGTTTTCGCGATACAACGTCTGCGTTTGCGCCACCATCATCTGCGGTAGCGAGATCAGCTTGTGCCCCAGATAACGCGTCGTGGCGTTGGCGAACTGGCTGCCACGATGGGGCGTGCCGATCGTGACGACGCGCCGCACCGAAGGATTCGGATGGAAGAAGAACAGTCGTTCGAGCTCGGTGCGCGTGGCCGGATCGGCCTTCAAATCGGTGAAGGGGCGGTCCGACACGATCCGCCAGAACGCATCGGCACTCTCGACGGTCTGCATCTTCGACACCAGACCACCCATGCTGTGCCCTACCAGAATCATCTGGTCGAGCGCCGGTTCGCGGTGCGCGGGGTCGAGCTTCTCGCGCGCCCCCCACAGGTCGGCCCGGAACTGCGTCGCACTGATCCAAAATGGCTGCCCCGACGGATATTGATAGAACCAGAATTGGTAGTGCGCGCGGATGAGCGGATCGCTGCGCAGGTCGTTGAACATCTCCATCCAGGTGATCGGGCTCGACCACAGGCCATGCACCAGGATCACCGGGATCTTGCCCGGCTGATAGGGCTGCACCATCTTCAGCCCGCGCGTCTCCTGGCTCTCGGCTGGCGACAATAATCCGATGGTCGACGTATCGACAAACTCGGGCCGGTCGAGGAAGTACGCCAGCGGCGTGCTCAGATCGCTCTCCAACGGTACCCGGGCGCCCGCGACGTTGATATCGGTCGAGGTCAGCGGGTCGTACAGCTCGAGCAACGCCTGACGGCGCACGCCTCCGGCGGCCGAAGCGTCTGCCACGGGGGGCATCACGCGGAGGAAGGCCGTGACCGGAAAGCTCAGGCCAGGCGGGTAGTAGTCTTCCGCCGCATGCGCGCCCTTGTGCGGTTTGCGCACGGCGATCAACGGCACACCCAGCCCGTGCGTCTGATAGCGGTTCGTCAGGCCGCGAATCTCGTAATCGGAGACGAACTCGAATCGCTCAAAATCTGTGTCGTGCCATGCCTTGCTGCGCGAAACGACGGATAAATCCCAGGTGCTGCCAGCGATGGTGAGCGAATGCGTGGCGCCCGGCGTAATGCCCTGCTTCTTCGAGACGATGCGCAGCGCGTCTTCGAGGGCGCCGTTGTACAGATCGCACGCGCCGCGGAATTGCGGATCGTACGGGTTGCGTCCGTAGCCAACGCGATCGTCGAACAGGTACAGGTAGGCGTGCGCCACCGCCGCCGAGTAGAGGTCGAGCGCCTCCTGTTGATTCACGGCCTGAACGCGCTTGCCCGCCAGGTAGGATAACTCGGCAAAGGCATAGAGCTTCTCGGCCGAAGGCTCCTCCTGCGTCACTGTGCGCAGCCCGACCAACGTCTCGCGCGGGCTTTCCTTGAGCGTTCCCGCCAGATCGTATTTGCGCAGCAATTGCGCGGTCCGATCGCTCGGTTCGGCGTAGCCTTTGGCCGAGATGAGGAGCCGCTCGGTCAGGGGGTTCTTCGGCACCGAACGCAGCGCCACATTGCCCGAGGCGGCACAGCCAGCCAGGCAGAGCAACAAACAGGGCGCAAGCCAGGCTCCCCACCCGAACCGTGGGGGCGCGCAGCGTGTCGGGCTTGCGGCGAGCGCAAGCTGATCGGCGACTTGCATGGTGACCATGTACCAGGAACCTGGCGTTTCAAGACGTGAGCGCGCAGCCGTTCGCTCTGCGTCGGCTGGCGCGAATGCGGCGAAGGAAATAGAACATTCCCCAACCTGGGTCAATGTCGGTTCTCTCGGAGTCGACCTTCAGCGAGCAAAAGGTCGCGTGCCGGCGCGGTTTGCCGCTGATAGCGCACCGCCGGAAGCATGCTGCGACTACACGACCGACGTTGACTCTCCCTGGGGGTTGAGCGATACTTGCGCGGTGGCCTTCGCGGCATTTTTCGTGCGAAAAACGCCGCGTCCCGAATTTGTTTAAGCCATGAATACGAAACCATTTGCAGCGGCCAGCCAGCCGTTATCGATCGCGAGCTAGCATGGCCATTGCCGAGACCAACGATCTGCGTCGCTATTGTGTCGAGACCGCCCAGCGGGCACACCGTGCCTCGTTCGAGTTGGGGACCGTCCCGACGGAGCAGAAGCAGCAATGGCTCGCCCGCTCCGCCCGCTTGCTACGCGAACGTCACGCCGACCTCATCGCCGCCAACGAGCGCGATCTTGCCGACGCGCGGGCCAATGGCCTGACCGATGCGCAGATCGATCGTCTGCGGCTGACTCCCGCTCGTCTCGAAGATTTGGCCGCCGCGGTCGAAGAGGTCGCCACGCTGGCCGATCCCGTCGGCGAAGTGATCGAAACTTCGACGCGGCCGAACGGTCTGCGGGTCGACAAGATCCGGGTGCCCCTCGGCGTGGTGTTCTTCATCTACGAGTCTCGTCCCAACGTGACGATCGATGCCGCGGCCATCTGCGTGAAGAGCGGCAACGCCGTGATTCTGCGCGGCGGCAAAGAGGCGCGGCATTCGAACCAGGCGCTGGCCGAGTTGCTGCGCGAGGCGCTCGTCGAGACCGGGTTGCCCGTCGATGCCGTGCAACTCGTCGAGACGACCGACCGCGCAGCCGTCGGGCACTTCCTGGGGCTCGACCAGTACATCGATCTCGCCATTCCCCGTGGAGGCGAGGGACTGATTCGCCGCGTGGCGGCCGAAGCACGCATGCCGGTCATCAAGCATTTCACTGGCAATTGCCACCTCTACGTCGATCGTGCGGCCGATCTCGACATGGCCGAGACCATTGCGATCAACGCCAAGTGCCAGCGGATGGGGGTCTGCAACGCGGCCGAATCGCTGTTGGTGCATGCGGACGTGGCGGCCGAGTTCCTGCCCCGCATCGGCGCGGCCCTGGCCGCCCGCGGTGTCGAGATTCGAGGCGATGAGCGCGTCTGCGAGCTCGTGCCGGGCGCCGTCGAGGCGACCGAGGAGGACTGGGGGGCCGAGTATCTGGCCCCCATTATTTCGGCCAACGTCGTCGCCTCGCTCGACGAGGCCATCGAACGCATCAACCGCTACGGTTCGCACCATACGGATGCCATCATCACGCGCGACGAAGTCGCCGCCCGGCGATTTACCGCCCGGGTCGATAGCTCGGCCGTGGTCGTAAATGCCAGCACACGCTTCAACGACGGGGGCTGCATCGGGCTGGGGGCCGAGATCGGCATCAGCACCGACAAGTTCCACGCCCGCGGGCCGTGCGGTCTGAAAGAGCTTACCAGCTACAAGTATGTGATCGTCGGAGACGGTCAGATTCGCCAGTAGCGTTACCCTTCGCTGGGAGACATGGATGTCTGGAGAGATACTCAGCCAGGCTGAGGTCGAAAGCCTGCTCTCTTCGCTCGATAGCGCCCCCTCGCCAGGCGGCCAGCGTGGTGGCTCGCGCTCCGATGCCGGACGCCCGCGCGAAAAGGTCACCGCCTACGATTTCAAGCGTCCCGAGCGCGTCGGCAAGGACCAGATGCGCGCCTTGCAGACCCTCTACGAGGGCTTCGGTCGCAATTTTGGAGCACAGCTCTCGACATTGCTGCGCAGCATCGTCGAGGTCAAGCTGACGAGCGTCGATCAGCTCACCTACAGCGAGTTTGTCTTCAGTCTCGAGAATCCCACCTGCTTCAACCTGCTGAAGGCCGAGCCGCTCGAAGGCAACCTGATTCTCGACATCAACCCGTCGATCCTCTATCCGATCATCGATCGTCTGCTAGGTGGCAGCAAAGAGAGCGCGCCGCTGGCTCGCCGCCCGCTGACCGAAATCGAGCTACGGCTGGTCTCCCGCATTACGAGCTTGTTCCTGGCCGAGATGCGCCGCGCCTGGGAGAACGTGCTCGAGTTGACTCTCTCGGTCGTCCGCGTCGAGAGCAACCCGCAACTTGTGCAGATCGTGCCGCCGAACGAGGTGGTCGTGCTCATCAGTTTCGAGCTCACGCTGGGCGAGCTGCGCGGCATGATGAACCTCTGCATTCCCTACAACGCCATCGAGCGCATCAGCAGCCGGCTGACATCGAACAGTTGGACCGCCTACGGCCGCCGCACGTCGAATGCCGAGAGCATCAAGCAGCTCTCACAGAATCTGCACGGATCGCTCGTGAATATCGTCGTGCAACTGGCCGAGACTCATCTCACGGCACGCGAACTGATCGGTTTGCGCGTTGGTGATGTTATCACCACCGAGAAAGACATCCGTTCGCCGATCGAGGTGCTGGTCGAAGGCGCGGCGAAGTTCCGCGCCAAGCCCGGTTCTTTCAAAGGACACAAGGCCATCGAGGTCTTGGGCCCCACCGACAAGGCGCCGTAGCCTGCCCGAAGGGTTATTCGCTGCAGATCTGGGCAAAAATACGCAGGCCCGTGGCGATCTGGTGCGAGGTGACGCACAAGCCCGGGCAGAACCGTACCGCCGACTTGCCACAGCCGACCAGCAGCAGGCCTCGCTTGAAGGCCGCTTGGATGATTGCATCGCGACGTTGCGGGCAGGGAGCACCAGCGGCCACCACGTCGACGGCCACCATCAGCCCCAAGCCGCGAACGTCGTTCAGATGAGCATGCGCCTCGGCCAGTTGATCGAGCCCCGCCTTGAGTTGCTCGCCACGCTGGCGCGCGTTGTCGAGGTACTCTCGCTCGATCAGTTCGAGCGTGGCCAGGGCCGCCGCAGCGCAGACCGGGTTGCCGCCGAACGTCGAGGCGTGACTTCCCGGGGGCCAGTTCATCAGCCGCTCGCGCGCGATCATGGCCCCGATCGGCATGCCGCTCGCTAAACCCTTCGCCAAGCAGAGCAGATCGGGCTCGACGCCGAAATGCTCGAGCGCGAACATGCGCCCCGTGCGGCCGATGCCCGTTTGCACCTCATCGGCCGCCAGCAGAATGCCATGCTCGTCGCACAGATCGCGTAGCATGGGCAAGAACTCGGGACTCGGCACCCGGTAACCGCCTTCTCCCTGTACCGGCTCGACGAAGATAGCCGCCACTTCTTCCGGCGGCGCCACCGTCGCAAAGAGTTTCTCGATCTCGCTGCGCGGGCAGTCGTAGTTTACCCAGTGCGTGCCCGGCAAGAGCGGGGCGTAACCCCGGCGGTGGACCGCCTTCGAAGCACACAACGAAAGGGAGCCCAGCGTCCGGCCATGAAACGCCCCTTGAAAGGCCAGGAAACGCTTGCGGCCCGTGTGGTACATGGCCAGCTTCATCGCCGCCTCGACCGACTCGGTGCCGCTGTTCGTGAAGAATACTTTTTTGGGGCTGGTTCCTGGGGCGAGCTTGACGAGTCGTTCGGCCAGTTCGACCTCGGCGGGGTAATAGAAATCGGTGCCCGACATGTGCAGCAGCCGGTTGGCCTGTTCGGTGATGGCCGCTACCACCTCGGGATGAGCGTGCCCCGTCGACGTCACCGCCAGGCCAGCCGTGAAATCGAGAAACACGTTACCGTCGACGTCTTCGATGGCGCAGCCCCATCCTCGCCGCGCCACGAGCGGATAGTCACGCGTGTACGAAGGCGAAAGCACGGCCCGATCGCGCGCCACCCAGGCAGCCGCCTTTGGGCCGGGGAGCGGTGTCACCAGGTGGGGCGCCTCTTGCAGAGGCATGTTATAGACTGTGGCCATCGGTTCGATCCCTGCTTGCGTATCGTGCGATTTCGGAGCGGACATCGGCGCCTCCCTTATTCCACTTTGGCACTCATGCCTTGTGCCATCGTGATGTGCGTATCGTGATTCACGGTGAACGCCGTGCGATGTGTCACGGCATCGACCAGCGCCGCCGCCGAAGGTTGCCCGTTGCCGCTGCGTTTCACCCCGCCAAAGGGCACGTGGACCTCGGCACCGATGCACGGCAGGTTCACGTAGCCCATGCCATAGTCGCATTCATCGCGGTAGTAGCGCCAACGGCGGAAGTCGCGAGTAATCACCGCCATCGACAGGCCATAAGGCGTGTCGTTGTAGATCTGCACCGCCTCGTCGTCGTCGGAAAAGGGAATCACCGCGACGTGCGGCCCAAAGACTTCTTCGCGAATCGTCCGCAAGCCTGGCCGGTGCTCTTGCTGGTAGATGAACGGCGACAGGTAATGTCCCAACGAGTGCTCGTCGTCCATGATCCGGCCGCCGTCAAGCAGGATCTCGGCCCCTTCGGTCCGGGCCAGATCGTTGTAGCGCGCGACTTTGTCGACGGCTGCCTTATTGATGAGCGGGCCGCTGAATGATTTCGCGTCGAAGGGATCGCCAAAGCACAGACGCTTCGCCCGATCGACAAAACCATCGACAAAGCGATCGAGCAACTCGCGATGCACGATCATGCGACTGCCCGACACGCAGCGCTGCCCACTTGTCTTAAAAGCGCTCAATACGGCTGCATCGCAGGCAAGCTCCAGCTCTGCATCCTTACAGACGATGACGGCGCTCTTCGAGCCCATCTCGCAGGCGCAGGTCTTATGGTCCGATTCGGCCGCCAGCCGGCGAATGTGCGAACCGACGTCGTAACTGCCGGTAAAGGCCACCACGTCGACCTGCGGATGGCGGGCAAGGGCATCCCCCGCTTCCTCTCCCAGGCCATGCACCAGGTTGATGGTACCCGCCGGGAAACCGGCTTCCGCGAACAAGGCGATCAGCCGGGCGCCGATCTCGGGCGTCTCTTCCGACGGCTTGAAGACGGTCGTGTTTCCTTCGACCAGGCTGGGCCCGAGCATCCACAGGGGCACGGCGAAGGGGAAGTTCCACGGCGTAATGACGGCCACCACGCCGCGCGGCTTCCGTCGCACGTACAGATCCTTAGCCTCGATCTCCGAGGCCACGATCTGTCCCACCGGCTGCCGGGCCGTGCCGGCCACGTACTCGATCATGTGCAGCCCTTCGACCACTTCGGCCCGGGCTTCGTTCAGGATCTTGCCACTTTCGCGGGCCACGATCGCCGCCAGCTCGTCAACGTCGCGTCGAACGAGCTCGGCCAGACGCAGAAACAGCTCGCCCCGCTTGATCTGGCTCGTGCGGCGCCACGGTCCAAAGGCCCGCCGCGCGGCCGCCACGGCGGCTTCCACTTCTTCCCGAGAGCCACGCGGATAGGTCCCCAGGATCAGCTCGAAGTGTGCCGGGCAATAGTTCTCGAACCGTTCTCCACCGGCATCGTGCCACGCACCGTCGATGAAGTGGCGGCCCAGCCAAAGCTCGTTCGTCGTCGTGGTGGCCATCATGTGCTTCCTTTGCTCGATTTCCGCGAGAGCATGCCCCGTCCACGGCACAGCGCGAATCGGTGGCGTCTTGGCAAGCCTCTTTACTCCGTACGCAACACGATCGCTGGAAGTCGGTTACGAGCGGCCGGACTCTCCCGGCTACCATGGGAACCATACGTTTCCCACGAATTGGGGCAAGCCACAAATCGAAGGTCCGAAAGCACTGCCCCGGCCAGCACTTGCGCCGGAGGAAAACCCGCCTTGCGTGGGCCACTGCCAGAATCGGGAGACGCCCCAAGCAGACTTTGCCCGCCGACGCGGACGCCTAGGGCGCCGCGCCTCGTGCTGCAAGGTCCCCGTCGCACACTCGCTGGCTCATAGACGGGCGCGGACCAATCCCTATAATTTGCCAGTTCCTAACCGAGCACCGCCGTGCGACATGGTGAAGCACAGCCGGTCCGGTATCGGCGATGTCATGGAAAGGGCTCGCTCTCGTGACAGAGAAAGTGGTCATCATCGGCAGCGGACCGTCGGGTTGGACGGCCGCCATCTATGCAGCTCGTGCAGCGCTGAAGCCCCTCGTCTTCGAGGGTGCCATTACCGAGGCCAACCGCATCGCGGGCACGCTCCCGCTGGGGCAGCTTGCGCTGACGACCGAGGTCGAGAATTATCCTGGCTTTCCAGCCGGCGATTTAAGCGCTTATCTCGATCACTCGATCGCGGCCGACCGGCGTGGCATCATGGCCCCGCACCAGAAGGAGGGCGTCAGCGGTCCCGAGCTCATGGAGCTCATGCGCCAGCAGGCCACGAACTTCGGTACCCGGATCGTCACCGACGATATCGTCGACGTCGATTTCGATCGCCACCCCTTCCGCCTGACGGCCTCGAGCGGCGAGGTGACCGAAGCCCTCACGGTGATCATCGCCACTGGTGCCCGCGCGAATTATTTGGGCCTGCCCTCGGAGGATCGCTACAAGAATCATGGCGTCAGTGCCTGTGCTGTCTGTGACGGTGCCCTGCCCCGCTTCCGCAACAAGCCGCTCTTTGTCGTCGGCGGGGGGGACTCCGCCGTCGAAGAGGCCACCTACCTGGCCAAGTTTGCCAGCCGGGTACATCTCGTACACCGCCGCGATGAACTCCGCGCCTCGAAGATCATGGCCGCCCGGGCCCTCGAGAACGAAAAGATCGCCATCGAGTGGAATAGCGCACTCGATGAAGTGCTCGGCAACGAGAAGCAAGGTGTGACCGGCGTCCGTTTGCGCAGCACGGTCGACAATTCGTCGCGCGAGCTGGAGGCCACGGGCGTGTTCCTCGCCATCGGCCACACGCCCAATACCGCTTTCCTCAAAGGCAAGCTGGCGATGAACGACAAGCAGTACATCAAGTGGGTATCGCCCCCGCGCACCTATACGAGCGTTGAAGGGGTCTTCGCCGCGGGAGATGTGGCGGACGACTACTATCGCCAGGCTATCACCGCCGCCGGCACCGGCTGCATGGCCGCGCTCGACGCCGAACGCTGGCTGGCCGCCAAGGGATTGGAATAACGGAATTCTCGTGTCGCCGGCGTTGTCAGACCGCGGGTCGCGGCTCGACGATCGCGAATTCGCGTTTCTCGTCGCGCACCAGGCGACTGATCGCCACGTCGGGATCGTGCCCCCAGAGGACGTGCCAGCCTTCGTCGGCGGCTCGGCCCAGGACCTGTGGCTTGCGCCGTCGTGTATCGAGCACCGACGTGTCGTAGGCCATGCACCAGTACGTTCGCAGATGGTGCGTGGTCGGGCAGAGATCGGCCAGATAAATCGCCGTGCCGGCCGAGGTCTCGATCAATACCGATTGATGTCCCCGGGTATGTCCGCTCGTGACGAGAGCGGAAATCCCCGGCACGATCGGCGAATCGCCATCGACGAGTGCCAGGCGTCCGGCATCGGCCAGCACCGCGAAGTTCTCTTGCGGATAGGCATTGCGCAACTCGGGCGCGCCACTGGTCGCATCTTCCCATTCGGCTCGCTGCACGACATAAGTGGCCCGCGGAAACGTGGGCACGATGTGGCCTCGCGAGTCGCGCCGGGTAGCTCCGCCGCTATGATCGAAGTGCAGGTGCGTCAGGATCACCGTGTTGATCTCGTCGACCGAGACGCCCAAGGCGGCAAGATTCTCGACCAGCGGCTCGCCTGGCTCGAGCGCCAACTGGTCCCGTTCGCGCGCGCTCTGTTTACTGCCGGGCCCGGTCTCGATGAGTACGGTATGCCGGCCGTTGCGCGCCAACAGACAGTTGGTGGCCATCCGTATGCGATGGCGTTCGTCGGGCGGAGAGACCTGCTCCCACAGCGGGCGTGGCACGATGCCGAACATCGCTCCCCCGTCGAGCCGCAAACGCCCGCCGCTCACCGTATCCAATCGCCAATCGCCCAGTTCCACGACCGCCACCTCTCTGCGAGCCCTGCCTGCCGGTGAGAAAACCCTGATTGTCGTCTGCCAGGCATCGTACCCGCTAGTGAACAGACGATACGCCCGACGACGAACCCCAAGACATCCCGCTCCATCGCCAAAAAAAAACGCACGCGAGGCAACTTGTACCTCGCGTGCGGGAAGGAATCGCGATGGTCGTGGGGACGCAAACCGTTAGAAGACGTTGGTGGCGACGAAGTTGTCGAGCGTGCCGCCCGACATGCGCACGCCAATCAGACCGGGACCGGCGATGTCGTTGTCGATGATGTCGCACAACAGATTGCCGCCGGCGAACAGCTTCAATTGGTTACCCAGAAGCACAAAGCGTATCGACGTGCTGGTGATCGACACGGGCGTGTATTCGGAGTGGGCGATGTTCACCCAGCCGGAACCCGTGTTCTTCCAGATCTGGGCGGCGACGGAGTTGCTGCCGACCCGTTGCAGCAGGGCGAGATAGCCATTCGAGTCCCCCGGCCCCGAGTAGCGTGCCAGGACGCCGGCACTCGCGCCGGCGATGGGAGTGACCACGGCCGAGATCTCCACGTCGGTCAGGGAAAGACCGTTCACGGTCGCCACCGACGTTTCGCCCGAGAGGAGCGCCAATTGATTATTTACCCGGCCGAGATCCCCCACTCGTTCGGTCCAGAAGGCGCCGAGGGAAGACGTGTTTGGCCCATTAAAGCCATCGGCAAAGGGGAGCGTGGCATTCGAGACCGGCGGCAGGGCCAACTCGGTGACTGTGAAGTTGTCGAGAGAGCCGCCTGCCAGGCGCACCCCCACACCACCGGGGGCCGTGATCGAATTGTCGATCACGCCCGTCACCAATTGATTGTTGAAGTACAGCGACAACTGATTGCCGACGACGTTGAAACGCAAGTCTCCCTGTCCGCTTGCCACGGTCACGCTGCGCAGCGGCGTATAGACCCCCCCTACGTTCTTCCAGATCTGTGCGGCGAAGCTGCCCGCATCGGAGTGGAACAGGCGCGCCATGTAGAAATCGCTGTCGCCCGGTCCCGTGTAACGCGCGATCAGGCCTGTACTGTATTGCGCTGGCGTCGTCGAGACATTGATGTTGGCGGCGATCGAGACGTTTTCCTCGAAGATGCCATTGACCGTCGCGATCGCGGTGTCGTTGGCAAACTGTGTCATCACGTCGTTGTTGATGCCTGCGTCGCCGGTGTGCTCGGTCCAGAAGGGGCCGAGGAAGCCACCAGGCGCGCGGTCGAACGAATCTCCGAACGGCAGCACGGCGTTGGACGAAGGGAGTGGCGTCGCGACGATGGCGGCAAAGTTGTCCAGCTTGCCCCCCGTCTGACGCACGCCCACGCGTCCCGCGACCGTCAGCGAGGTATCGATTACCGTGGTGACCAGGAAGTTTTCAAAGTAAAGGTTCAACGTCGAGCCGTAGACTTCGAAGCGCAGATTGCCCGATGAGATCGAGCCGACACTGATGCTGCGCAACGGCGTGGTCGCCCCGCCGATGTTCTTATAGATCTGGATCGCGTAGCCGCTGTCCGACTTGTAGAAGATGCCCCAATAGGCATTCGTGTCGTCGGGACCTTGCGAGCGGATGATGAAGCCGACGCTACGTCCTGCTTCGGCATCGCTCAGATCGACGTTGCCACTGACCGTGACGTCGGCTGCCGTCAGGCCATTCAAGACGGCGGTCGATTCGGTGTTCTGATACAACACCATTTTGCCGTTCGTCATGCCGAGATCGCCGTCGGTCTCGACCCAGTAGATGCCCAGGTCAGTGCCTGGCGCGCGATTAAAGTCATCGCCAAAGGGCAGCGACACCGTGCCCGGCGGCCGCACGAGCACCGTGCCCCCGGCCGTGCCGTCCGTCTTCCATAGCGTGCGCAGGCCCGCGTTATTATCTGTGAACCCCGTGAAAAACAGGGTGCCGTTGAAGTTGGTCAGCCCGTAAGGACCATCGCCGGTCGTTCCCGGGCTCAGGTCCTTCACCATCACAGTGCCCGTTTCGGAGCCATCGGACTTCCACAGCTCGCGACCGTGCGTGCCGTCGTTCGCCGTGAAGTACAACACGCCGCCGACATTGACCAGGTTTCTGGGGTGTGAGGAAATAATGCCCGGAGAGACTTCCGTGACGGCGATATCCTTGACGACGACCGTGCCTGCCTCGGTGCCGTCGCTCTTCCAGAGCTCGTAGTTGGGAATACCGTTGGAGGGAGCCGGGGCTGAAAAAAAGAGGGTGCCACTGACATTCGTCATCCCCGAGATCGAGCTGCCCGCAATCGTCGTGACCCCAAACTTGACGAGCTCGGTTCCCACGGCGGTGCCATCCGACTTCCAAAGATCCGTGTGATTCGTGAGCACGCGGCCGTAGCCGAAGTACACGATTCCATCGACCTCGACCAACTCCTGGATGGAATACTCAGGCTGCGAAGCCAACATGATTTCGGCATTATCCACGGTGCCATCGCTCTTCCACAGGCGGTCCCCCGCCTCGGTCCAGCGAGTTTCGGCGAAGTACAGCTCGCCACTAGCGACCGTGAATTTTCCGAGGCCGTGCGATTGACCATCGTTGAACACTTGCACCAATACCGTGCCGGTTTCCGTGCCGTCGCTCTTCCACAGCTCGTGCCCAGGCACGCCACTGTTGGCCGAAAAGAACAGCGTGCCGCCGACGTTCGTCATGTCGTCGATGCTCGAGCTATCCGTGCCGGGCCGAATGTCCTTGACCCGCACGGTTCCCGCCACGGTGCCGTCGCTCTTCCACAGCTCGGTGCCATGAACCTCGTCGAAGGCTTTGAAGTACAGCATGCCATTGACGTTCGTCAGTTGGCTAGGTTCCGAACCCGGATAGATCCCGTTGTCCGCCTGGATGTTCTTCACCATCACGGTTCCGGTGGCGGTCCCATCCGTCTTCCACAACTCCGAGCCGGTGGCGCCAACCTTCGCGCGGAAAAAGAGCACGCCGTTGACGTTCGTCAACTCGCTGATTTCGGCGTTGGTCACCGTCGGCGTCAGGTCCTTGACGATGACGGTGCCCTCCGCGGTGCCGTCGGTCTTCCACAGCATTCGCTCGAACGTGGGCAGAGACTGCGCGACGAAGAAAAGCTCGTTGCCCACCTGCGTGATTTGCTCGGGATTTCCCGGCGAGGTCGACAGCAGCCGGCGCTCTTCGAGCGGCTCGCAAGAAATGTGGCGGGAACGAAATCCAAGCCCCAAAGCGCGGCTGGGCGTGGAGCGGCATCGACGTCGTTTGCTAAATAGCATCAATCCTTTTCCCCCGAGAAGGCCGTTTTTGCTCGGCCTAAGGTGACCCCAATAATGCCCATGAGAAAGGCTGATTTCGCGGTTCTATACGACAATAGTCATCCGATTGATTTCGGGAATCAACCCTCTTTTTACCCTGAGGGGAGGTTTATGACGATCAAACCGCGTTTCTCTGGTGGGTATTGAACGATCTGCCGGCCTGACGCAGGCAATGGTCACTGCGCAAGAGCAAATGCTATACCGTCTTCCGGCGGCAGCCACCGAAGATGCAAAAGCTGTGAAAACGACGCGAGAATCGCACGCTTTCTTGCTGCAGAAAGGGCATCACGCCGGGGAGAGGTGAGCGCTTTTGGGTCATAGCATGAGCGCGGCCAAGTCAAATTGACTGGTTTGCGCGCACACATCACGAGTCGCTCGCGCGTGAATCCGCTTCAGAATGGGCGGACCAGTCGGACTACCAGAAGCTGCTCGAGCAGTCGCTGCAGACGTCGATGTCCCGTTGCTTGGACTGCGCATGGAGACGACGGAGGTCGTAGTAGCGATGGTTTCGCCAGATCTCGCGAATCGTTTGTTGGCGAACGTTGCCTACCAGTTCCCGACCCGCGTAGTCGCGGCAGCAGATCGAGACGTTGCCGTTGGCCAGCACGGTGAACGTGCGCCACAGTCGATCGCAGGGCTTGCGGATACGGCGATTCACCAGGCTACCCAGCGCTCCGGCCCAGTTGTGCAACCGCGTATAGTCGATGCGATCGACCATGTTCGAGAGCAACTGATCGGTTTCTTCGCGGTTCGAGGTTTGCGTGCAGGTGGCGATGATGCGGAGACTCCCCTGCAGATCGGCGGCGTCGCGCATCGCCTTGAAGCGGCGGACATTCTCGATCACCTTCTCGTGCGACAGCCCGATGCGCAACTCGTTGAACTCGGTGGCGCTGGCGCCGTCGATCGAGATCTTGATCTCGTCGAGCCCCGAGTGGAGCAGCCGTCGAGCCGTCTCGTCTTTCAACAGAGAACCGTTCGAGAAGAGCTTTACGCGTCGAATGCCCAGCTTCTTCGCCAGCGCGATCCGGTCGGGCAAGGCCTTGTCGAGCAGCGGCTCGCCAAAATTGTGCAGGTGCAGCAGCTTGCACTTCGCCGCGGCGCATTCGCGGACGATCTTCTCGAACAACTCGTCGTCCATGGTCTCCTTGGGACGATTCATCGTGTCGCGAGGACAGAACGTACACGCCGCGTTGCAGCGGCTGGTCGTCTCGATGCGCACGGTGGCCGGAAAGCTGCCCAGCAGCAGGTTCATGCCCGCCGCCATGGCGCGCGACGTCACGTGGGCCAACAGCGAATCCGACTCGCGGATCGGCGCCGTTTCGGGAGGTGGCGCGGTCGCCGGCTTCGCCGCCGGGGGCATCGTCGAGGCGAGACTGTCGACGATCGGTAGCTTGAAGTGGGGTCCGCCTCGCGACGACTGCTCGGGGCGCGGCGGTGCGTCAATGATGCGAAACGGATTCTCTTGCGACGGCATCGTGTGCCCACCTTGGCCAGTTTTTACGGATCGCGAAGTCTCTGCGCAGCGACCCCCTCGGTCGACGCGCAGCGCGCCGATCACGTGAGATTTCGACCCAAACACGCCGCAAAATCCACAAAATCTGCAAACTCAGCCGCACGCGGTGCATGCTAGCAGTGCCGTCGCGGGGCTAGGACGGAACGATGCCGTCCCTTGCGGAATCGCCGACAAGAGACGCCCACCGGCAGGACGCGAGATGCGAAAAGAGGTTGCTCGAGAAGCGTCGTCCGCTGGTCAGTGGCGCGAGTATCGCACCGATGCGGAGCGCTCGGGCAGCTCAAGTCGTGCCCAGACGCGCGGATGATCCGACGCCACGCTCTGCTCGAGACCGGCGTCGAGCGTGACGAGACCCCGCGTAAAGATCCAATCGATCGTGCGCGGGGCCTGCTCCCCCTGCGCGACGTGCAACGGAGATTCGACCCCCGGCTTGGCCATCAAGCGTTGGATCTGGGGCTCGGTCGCGTCGGAGTTCAAATCGCCCATCAAGATCGCCGGCTCGTCGAGGCTCGCGAAGAGGTCGCCCACGGCCCGAACCTGCGCCCTGCGCTCGCGATCGTCGCTGCGGTCCAGATGGGTCACGAGCACCTGAATCGTACGGCCGCGGTACTGCACCGCCGTCAGCACCACGTTGCGAAAGCTTTTGCCATAGTTGCGCGAAAGGGGGATCCGCTGCCAGTAATCGACCGACAACGACGTAAGTAGTCCATTGCCGAAATCGTGATACCACCACTTTTGTTCGGTCGGCGCGAAGAGCCAGGGCATGTCGAGCATCGCCCCCAGTTGCTCTGCCTGGTTCGACGAGCTGAAGGGGTTCAAGCGGTGCAACTCGTTAAGTCCGATGAGCTGTGCCCCGCGCAGGTTGTCGGCAATGCGGCTCAGATCGCGCACGCGATCGGTACCTTTGCCACCGTGGATGTTGTAGCTGGTGACCAGCAGCCCTGAGCCCGACGATGGCGCCGTCGCGGTCTCGGTATTCGTGGCGGCCGGCGGCGATAGCTCGAGCCCCTCGGCCGGGCCCAGCGGGGTACGTTGCGAGCCACTCCAGACGACGGAGGAGAGTAATAATAGAGCGACGGCGGCCGGAATCCAGACGCCACGAGTGCGGAGTCGCGCCCACGGAATCGCTCCGATGGGCTGCGCCGCGGGCACATCGCGGCGGCGAGTTTTGCGATTGGCCGATTCCGTCGTCTTCATGCCGACTTCCTCGCGAATTTCCTGCCTAACCCCGATTCGAACAAGGCTAGTTGCCGCCGTACGGCCTCGACCGTGGCCGTCGCCGCGATGCCTTCCATGCAGGGGGGGCGATCGAAGCCCAGGTGGCAGCGCCGGCCAAAACAGGGCGCGCAAGAGAGCTGTTCATTCAGCACGATCGCATCGCTGGCATACGGACCCGTGAGACGTGGACTGGCCGGCCCGAACAAGGCGACGACGAGCGTGCCCACGGCCACCGCGAGGTGCATCGGCCCCGTGTCTCCCGTGAGCATCACGGCGGACCGTGCGATGAGCGCGGTCGAAGCCAGCAGACCGAACTGGCCATCGGCACGCCAGAGGCCTCCTCCGGCCAGGCGATCGATCTCGTCGCACAGTTCCCGGCTCGCCGGTCCGCCGCAGAGCACAACGCGCAAATGCGGCTGTTGCTTCAAGAGCCGGGCGACTTCGGCAAAGCGCTCCGTCGGCCAGCGATTGGCGGCCTTGCGGCAGTCGGGGTTCAGCACGATCAGGCGCTCGCGCGCGGGATCGAACTGGTGTCGCGCCAGCCATGCGTCGACCGAGGCTTCATCCTTCTCGCTGGGAAACAGCGGAAAGATCGGCGGCGAATCGCGTCGCGCCGCGACATGCCCGCCGTCGAGATAGGGACGCTCGATCGGCACGCAGGTCAACTCGGCGTTCAGCAGTCTTGCGAGCTGCAAGTGTCGCTCGACGGCGTGGTACCGCGACATGTCGAGCGGCAAGCGCTCGGTATAAAAAAGGTGGGCTCCTTCTTTCGACGGCGTGTAGCCGATCCGTCGTCGTGCCCCGGAAACCCACGTAAAGAGGCCACTCCGCAGCAGCCCTTGGAAATCGATGGCCGCGTCCCATCCACCTTCGCGCAGACGTCGCACGAACTGCGGCAAACCGCGAATGTCGCGCCGGTCCCAGACGAATACCTCGTCGAGATGCTTCTGCCGCGCCAGCAATTCGGCATGTGCTCGCTCGACCAGCCACGCCAGATGCGCATCCGGATACGCCTGTCGAATTGCCAGCGAAGCGGGCAACGTATGGACGATATCGCCCATGGAACTTGGTTTGACGATCAGGATGCGTTGGCGCACGGGGAGCCACTCGGGCCGCAAGGATGAGACTTGGTAGAAAATTGGTTCTGCGGCAGCGAGACATGCGATCGCACTCGCCGCTGCCGAAGGCGGGGCATGATAAGCCGCCGCCCTGTTTTGCCCAATAGAAGGCACCACCGAAAGTCGGGTGGCGATAGCAGTGCTAGCGGCGGGCGGCAGCAGCTATTTTTCCGCGTTGCCCGCGCCGGCAGGTGACGGGGTTGCCACGGGCCACGGGTGATGCTCGAGGAACTTTTCCCGCATTTCACGGCGAATACGGGCCGCCAGCTCCGCCGTCAGAACATCGGAGTGATTCTTCCCCTCCTGGATCTCTACCACGGCGTCGCTGCCGAGTGCCCGTAGCGACTCGGCCAGCTTGCGGACGGCCCCTTCCAGATAGAACGTGTCGAGCGAGCCCGTGATGACGTGTAGCTTGCCCGCCAGTTTCGGCGCGAGCTCGTCCCAGTGGCGTTCGAGGACCAGGCGGATATCGTATGCCTCCCAGGCTGTGGCCACCTGGGGATCGATACGCCCGGTCTCGCGGTCCCACAACTTGAGGGGCTCTCCCGCATCGTCCAGGGGACTGAACACCGCCTCGAAGGAGCGCAGTTGCCCGCCACGCTTCAACACGTCGTCCATGTGGCCGAACGATTCATACCACAGGGTCGGCTCCTCGCCGCGACGTGCGATCGGTCGCTTGTTTCCCGCTTCGTCGAAGTACAGGCTCAACGGTGGGACCGCATACAAGTCGACCTGTTGATAGTCGCGAAAATCGACCGGGTCGGGCGACGTGCTCCAGCAGCCGCCGAAGACCTCGGGATAATTCACTTGCAGCCACAGCGACGACCAGCCCCCCGAACTGTGCCCCGTGACGAATCGGGCCGTCGGCTCCGCCATGGTGCGAAACTCGCGATCGATGTGCGGGATCAGTTCTTCGACGAGCGCACGGCCGCGTGGGCCGTTCGTCGCGCTGTCGGCGTAAACATGATGACCCCATTTGCAATTGCCGCTGAGCATGATGCGAATAAACTCGACCCCCGGTTCCTCTGGGCGGCTGGCAAAACGCAATGCGTCGCGATGACTGCCGCCGAAACCTGGAATGACGTACATCACGGGATAACGACGCTCGGGATGCTGGGCATAACTTTCCGGAAGCACGATGGCGGCCACTTCGACTACTTCGCGACCGTGAAATGCCGACAGCAGATCGCTGCGCCTCGCGATCTCCTGCACGTGTTCCGTTTCGGGAAAGGGTTGCGCTTCGACCTCGTTCGTTAATCGCAGATCAAAAGCAGCCTGGGCATCCGCTGGCACTTCGATCTCGACGACATCGCTGTAGAGATTGCCCACGCCGCGCCCCGGCGAGCTGCTGTAAAAGTCGTGATCCAAAAGCGCCTGGGCATAGTATTTGCCCGGCTCGAGCTTGCCGAGTGAAGCGGGATAGCCATCTGCCGTGTCGTCGACGCGGCGCGTCTCACTTGGTGCAAAGTCGCGTACATCCACTCCAAAGAATGGCTCGGGCGAAAACCAGTTGGGACCCAACCGCGGTTCGCTCCGTTCTCGTTGCGACAGAAACACAAATAACCGTCCGCTGATCGGCTGGCTGGCGACCGCTGGGTCGAGCGTGACCACGAATGCCCGTTCGGAGGCCGTGGCGTGGGACACGCCCGCGGCTGCCCACCACAGCGCGGCCAATGCAAGCAGAATCCGTTGGGCGTGGCGAGCGGCCCTTCGATCGCGGACGAAAAGGTTAGCGGGCATCAAGGGGCGAAACCTCTCGAATAGTGACGCGAATCGATTCGCCTGGCGGACGTCGCACCGCCAGCGCCAGGCGATGCCGCTCGGTCGGGCGGCTCAAATGAAACTCCCAATGCGCGGGATCGTCCTCGATCTCGGGACCGAAGGAGATGCTCACGTTCGACTCGTGCGCAAGATCGAAGGCAAACTGCCGTAGCGGCAGGGAGAGCCCCATGCCTCGCGCTTTGATATACGATTCTTTCAACGTCCAGAAGTCGAAGAAGGTTCGACGGCGGTCCCTCTCGGCCACGCGCGACAGAACATCCACTTCCGGCTCGGCGAAGAACCGTCGAGCGACGTCGAGCGATCCTTCGAGTCGTTCGAGGTTCTCGACGTCGACTCCGACATCCCGCCGCCAGGTCAACGCACAGGCGACGAGTCCTCGCGTGTGCGAAAGATTGAACCGCAACGATTGATGCTCCGTCGGTGTGGACACCTCGGGCCGCCCATACTTGTTCGCGACAAAGGTCCAATCCTTCGGATCGACGCCGGTCGTGGCGGACAGACGCGTTCGCACAAGCGCGTGGGCTACCAGGTAGGTATGGCGGTCCCGATCGAAGAAGAACCGCGCTGCCCGCGCGCGTTCCTCGGCCGACAAGAACCGCTCGGCCTGGGCCAGGACTTCCACGTCGGCAGGGTCGATCGTCGCGCAGTGCCAGACGTGGACTTCATGCGTTCCGAGCGGTCGATGGGACGAGGCGGAGTCGTGCGGCATCCCTGGTCCTCTGGACTCGCTCATGCGCCCGGCGATTGACACGGTTGGCGGGCACGCCCGGCCATCAGGGAGACGCGACAGGATCTCGATACGGTTGCCGATCCTGGTACTGCTGCAGCCGCAGTTCCATGCCCGGCAAGGTCTTTTCGACGTTTAGCTTTTTCGCCAGATCGATCGATTGCTGTTGTACCTTCACGGCATCGTCGTAGCGTCCGACTTCGGCGTAGGCTGCCGCCAGCGTGTCGAGTAGCGCCATCAGGGCGATGCTGTCGGGCTCGGTATTCTTCTGGGCTCGCTCGAGCAACTCGACCGCCTCGGCGCCATTGCGTAGGCTATCGTCGGCGTTCGTCGAGAGGATCCAGGCCAACACATTCACCGCATCGGGCCAATCGGGGCGCAGACGCAGGGCTTCGCGCAGCGAGCCGATGGCCTCGCTGAACTTGTTTTGCATCAGCAACACATTGCCGAGTTCGTAGCGATACGCCGGGTTTTCAGCATCGAGCCGAATGGCAGCCGCGTAGGCCGCTTCGGATTCCGCATAGTTGCCCAGGCGCGCCTGGACGCGACCGAGCGTGGCCTGAGCGTCCCCCTTCTCGGGGTTCAGTTCCAGCGATTTCGTCAGTTCCGGAACGGCTTCATCGTAGCGCCCCATGTCAAACAGCATCGTACCGAGCAACTGGTGTGACACCGCCTCATTGGGGGCCAGGCGTACCGCTTCGCGAAACTGCTCGAGTGCCGATTCGAACTTCTTTTGCTTCACGAGCACGCGGCCATAACCGGTGCGAACATCGGGGTTGTCTGGCTGCTGATCCATCGCCGCGGCAAACGCCGCCGCAGCATCCTCGAGGCGTCCTTCTTCTTCGAAGGTGAGGGCCTTGCTCATCGTATCCAACTGTGGCAAGAGCATGGCGTGATACCAACGCGTCAGGTCTTCCGATTTCACCTCCGGCGACCAACGCCGCCGATAGACGACGAGCGGATGCAACTGTCGGTCGTTATACAAGATCTCGAGATCGCTCCCGGGTACGGCCTCGGGCCGCGGAATCGTACCACGCGGCGTCAGGGCGCTTTCCAACCACACGACGACCGTATCGCGCGGCAGATCTTTGGGCAGTTCCGTACCGCTCTTGAAGCTCTCATTCGAGTACGTGTTCAGCGAATAGCCTTTGCGCGGACGCTCGACGTAGCCCAGTCGGGGTAACGAGAGGAAGTGGACGAAAGGATTGCCGGCCACGAACACGGTGTTCTCTGGTAAGCCGGCCATTTGTTGAACCGCCGCGATGTTCGACTCGTGGTCGCGCAGGTACTCGCGGCTGCGCTCGAGATGCGCGCCGGTGCGCCCGTCCGAATCGAACTCGGGAAAGAGCCGGCCATTCGAGTTCAACAGGTTCACCGCGATGATGAGTCCGAATGCAGCCGCTACCCACTGCCGCCAGGCCACCATCGCGAACAGAGAGTACCCGAGAATCAGATACAAAAACGGCAGGGCGATCATGACGTAACGTGGCAGGCTGTAGGCCGAAATGAAGGCCCAAAACAGGGCCGCGATCATTAGCCACGAGAAGACCATCAAAGGCTGATCTCGTAGGCTATCGCGTGCCGCCACCACGAAGCGTCGCAGGGCGTGTACTTCGCTCGGCGCCGTGAAGACACGCAACAGCCAGCCGCGAAACGTGAAGTGCGTGGCAATCAAAGCCACGACGACCAGGGCCACCTGGTCGGGGCACCAATCAAGCAGCAGCTTTTGAAAGGCCAGTCCCTGGCGCAGATCGTCGCCGAAATCGATCCAGTTCTCCGACGCCGAGCCGGGAAGCGCGTTCAAATAATCTTGCGATAGCGCCACGAAAACAGCCGAAACGAACACCGCCGCTGCACCGATCCAGTACGAGCGACGCGATTCGCCGTCGCGCGCCAGGTAACTGAAGACGAGCAGCAGCGTACACGTTCCCAAGGCTGCCAACACCAACACGGCGCCGGTCGCCTTGATCAGCACGGCGAGCAGGCACGCCACCGCTCCCCACACGTAACGTTGCCGGGTAAAGCACCACAGGCAGGCCACGCCGCAGGTTGCCAGTGGCAAGTCCATGCCCAGCATGTCGACCTGCACGCTGAACAAGGGGGCCGTGAACATCGCCAACGGCGCCAAGACGGCCCCCACACGCCCTGCCCGCGGTTCGAGCAAGACATACATCAGCACCAGCGCCACGGCCGTCAGCAAGAACGTCAGCAAGTGGTAGGCGATCAGCACCGCCCTGGCCGAAGGCAAGGCTTTCATCATCAACGCCAACACGGTCGGCATGATGCTGACGACGTACACGGCAGGACCGCCGCTCAGCCAGCGCGGTTGGTCGACGAGCGCCGCGTAATCGAAATTGGACTCGACCAGGTAGTTGGCTTCGATGAAAAGACCAGTGGCGAAGTCGTAATAGGGAGGCGAATCGTAGACGTCGAATTTCCAAACGAAGATCGCCAACGTGAGCACGACCACCGCCGCGACGAAGCGCACGGCCGGATGGGCCAAGAGCCCATGTTCGCCGAGCGACCCCTCCGCTTCGCCAGACCGGGCTTTTGCGCTTTTCGATCCACTTCGGGCAGGATACGGCTTGGCTGGACTCGTCATCGAGATTTCGTTCCCTCGCTGGAGAAGGGGCACCGCAGGCGACTTCGTTCGACAATTCGTGCAGTACGGTGCGGGCAAATGGGTCGCTACCCCTGAATACGGCTGAGCAGCCGAAGCGACCGGATTAAGGTCTAGTATGACCTAGCACCCTGGCGAACGCCAACGGGCAACCCGCCCCCCGAAAAGTCCCCGCGGCAAAGGGCTTTGGTGCGTCGGCAACATTTCTGTCCCCGTCTGCCGTCGTGTGCAAACTGGGTAAGCCAACGCAGGTTGTAGGATTACGCGGATTGAAGTGATTGTGTACCCCGCACAAACGGAATTTCGCTCCCTGGTCTGCCCGATTCTCGCTAACTACAATGCGGCGTGTCACCGGAGGGCACCGGCCGTGCGCCGCGAATTGGATCAGGCACCAGGCAGACGGAAGTTTGAAATGCGATTGCGTTATTTCGTCGTCGATCGTTGGGGCAAGCTGCGGCGCGTGTCGCAAGCAGCATTGGAAGGCCTTTGGACTGGCGAGCGCGACACCGCGGCGCTCGACTGCGATCTCGGTCGCGACCTGCGACTGGTGACGCTCCTGTGCGACGACGAACTGCGTCCTCACGCCTGCTATCTGCTTCGCGCCGCCCTGGCCGCTGGCCAGGTGACCAACGAATCGAAGCTGCAAGCCTGCGAAGCCATTCTCGAGAATCTGGCCGACGAGCCGTCGCGTGCCGAAATTGCTCATCAACTCGCCGGATGGCCGCGCGATTGGCGCCGCCAACTGGCTGTCGCGGCCGACGTCGTTCCGAGCGAACTTCCCGCGGTCGGCATCGGCGGGCCGTTGCTGATCTCATCGCTCCTCGACCTTTCGGTCAAGTCATCGTTGCGCTACTTCGACCAGATTGCCAGCGATTAAGGACCGTGACGCGCCGCGACGCGTGGTGCGCGCCCGTGTCCGACGAGTGCGTGCCGCACGCATGTCCAAGTCGAACTTGCTACGTGTCGTTGCGGCGTTGCTCATTCCGGCGACCATGATCGCCGGTGCGCTGATTTTCTCCCGTGCTGCCGTGCGGGAAGCAGTAGTCGCGCTGCTCGTGCAAGCTCGCGAGCTAGGCCCTGGGGGCGCGGTGGTGGCCGCCCTGCTCTATGTGCCTGCCTGTGTCCTGGCGTTGCCCGGCTCCTTGCTCACGCTCACCATCGGTTTTGCCTTTGGGCCGGTACTCGGAGCGCTCGCGGCCTCGCTAGGCAGCACCGCTGGCGCGACAGTGGCCTTCTACCTGGGACGCACGATCGGCCGCGATTGGATCCGCAAAAAGGTCGGCGGTAGCCCACGCTTTCTCGCGCTGGACGACGCGGTAGCGACCCAGGGCTTTCGCATCGTCTTGCTGACGCGACTCAGCCCGGTGTTTCCCTTCAACGTGCAGAACTATGCCTATGGTCTGACCAAGGTCCGACCGCGCGACTACGTGCTCGCCTCCTGGATCGGCATGTTTCCCGGCACGCTGCTGTATGTGTACCTGGGGTCGGCCATCGGTAGCGTGGCCGACCTGGTGGCGGGACGTTTCGAGCAGACTCGCTGGCAGCAGATCGCCTTTCTGATGGGGCTGGCAGCCACCCTGGCGGTCGCTTTGCTGCTGGCAAGACTCGCTCGCCGGGCGCTGCGCGACGTGGAACGACGTTGAATTCGAGACGCCGCGGCGAGCCCGTTGCAGCCATGCGGTGTCCTCCCTAAAATCAGCCCCACCGTTTGGATCGTGCCAATTTCAAGCCGGCACGGCGCGAGAAGCGGCTCATTTTGCCCAGTTCGTCATCGCAGCATTCGGGGCGGCGAGAACGACGCGGTGGGGGTGCTTGAGAGGAGGGCTTCGGATCGGCTACATTGGGCCTCTTGCCAGTTTCCGATCCGGTGGCCACAAATCACGGACGGAACGCCTCTTGGCGGCGTAGCTCAGTTGGTTAGAGCAGCGGAATCATAATCCGCGTGTCCGGGGTTCGAATCCCTGCGCCGCTACTTTTTTTCTTTCTGGCAACCGGCTCTTCGGTGGCCCCGATGGGGACCGCCCGTCTTGTGGGCGGTTTTCCCCGCCGCGTGATCGCTTCCTAGAACGCTCCGGCTTGGTACGGGCCTTTTCGTCGTCCAAGCCAGGTGAACTGGCGTCGCCCCGTCAACTCCAGTGCTTCGGCGTTGATGAGCTCGTGGTGCCCCCCGGTTGCAATCGCGGTCAGTGTTGCCTGGCTTGGGGGCCCGAACTATCCGCCTGTTGGGCCGGCCTAAAGAGGAACGCGGTGGCCGATGCCATGGTCCTGCTTTACCGGTTTACCGGCGCACACCCGCAGCCGTGGATGGAAAGTTGGCTCGCCGAGCTAGCAACTCAGGCTCAGCGAGATTGGCTCCCTGGGCAGTGCCCCCCAGACGCCACTTGTCTCGAAACCCGTGGCAGAAGCAGCTTTAGCTGGCCTGACGAGGAGGCAACGAAATGACCCCACCGCGCGGGTGGATGCGCGGCATGGCATGAGGCGAGAACGACGCGATGACTAATTCAAGAACGTCGCGCGGTAACGGCGCAGTTGGCGACGGCGCTTCATCGAGAGTTGTCGCACCGCGGCGGCGTACGCCATTTGGAATATCCCCATCTGGCAGCAATTCATCGTGGCGACGGCCGTCGGAACGGCCGCGAACTGCTGCGCATGAAGCGGCGCGAAGCTCGTCGAGGCGTCGCCGTACCAAGTCTCCTGCTCGGTCGGCAGCGCGAACTCGATGCGCGAAGGCGGGAGCAGTTGTCGGCTAATGCGGTTGGTGAAAATGACACACCTCTCTCACGGCGCGGCCACCATCGGCATGAGCTGTTCCGTTCCGCTCGAATGCCAGACGGGCACGCCGAATTAGTGCCTCTGTCCTTGGTCCGTCCCATCCTTGGCCAACGTTCCCCGAGCCGCCGCGATGCCCGCCTCGCTGTGCGTTGCGGCTGACTCGTTGGCCCTTGATTCCGCTCCCTCGGTCGCAGCACTAGTAAGCTAGTTTCATGCCAATGTGCATCGTCTTCCTGATGATGTACCTGGCATGGCGTTCATGCCTCGGTTGCCGACGGGCGGCGAGCCGGAACGCACTGCACGCAACTTGCGACCGAGCGGTACCTTGCGGCCATATCAGCATGATCGGCTGCGGGCATCGACGTGCGACCGTTTCTCGCCCCAGCGCGATAGGGTCTTTGTGGCCGGCAAGGGGACAGTGAAACGCAAGAACCCCCGACGTAGAACAACCGGTTCAGCCGGCAAAAGCAGCCACGGCGGGCCGTTAAATCGCAAGGGTTCTGTGAAATGCGACGGCTGATCGCTGTCATATGCCACGGCATCTGGGGCTGGCGCAAAAAAAAAACCACCCGCGCGACCCGGCTGACAGGCCGCTTAGGTGGTTTTTTGATCCTCCGCCACGGCGGAGAACAGCGTGCCCGGGCTTAGCAGGTGCAGCAGCAGACGGGGGTGCCGCCGAAGCAGATCATGCAGACGCAGCCTTCTTCGAGGCAGCACGACATGCATTCGCAGCAGGCCTGCAGCATGTTGCAGCACGACTTGTCGCCGCTGGTGCACATGATCGAGCAGCCGTCGTCGGTCATGGTGCATTTGCAGTTGCACATGGCCATGTTGCACTGGCACAGTACCATGCCGTTCTTCATGCAGTAGCAGCTACACATGCCTTCACAGAGCATCATGCACATGTTCTGGAAGGTTGCGCACGACATCTCGTCGTCGCAGACGCAGGTCATCTTCATGCCCCCCGCGCACTTTTCCATCTTCACCTTGCAGCGGGGCACCATCATCATGTTGCCCATGCTGGGCATGCCGCTCATGGGCGACTGCATGCCCCCCATCGGCTCCATCTTCATGCCCGGTCGATCCATGATCATCTGCATCGTCATCGAGTATCTCCTTATCCGCAGGACGCTCGAGTCCGCGTGACCATCACGCTGCCGAGCATGCCATTCCGGTCGGCGCTCCTCCGCTGGCTACGGACAGAGACGCCACGTTCCTTCTGAATTCCTCCCGTTGACGGGTCTTGGGCGAACCAATCGCCACCGAAGTGTAGCAATACCCGATCTGAATGCAAACCCTTATCTGATAAGGGGTATTATCAGAATGGTGATTGTTTTAGTGCTCATTTTCAGCGCTGCTAGCACCATTTCCAGACCACTTGCTGGGTGGCCATCGTCATGTCCAGAAAGTGGCGGAGATTGCCGTCTAAGTGGAATCAAGCGGCCACGCCGACTGGTCCGAAGGGAATGATGAGGGCCTTCTTGAGCGTCGGAAAAAATTGCACGCCCCCGCTCTTCACCCGCCCACACGGAAGTAATCCAACCATGCGCACCTCATCCGATCTCCTGCGCCTCATCGGCAACACGCCCCTCGTCGAGGTGCGAAACTTCGATTGCGGGCCCTGCCGCCTGTTTCTCAAGCTCGAAAGTCACAATCCGGGCGGCTCGATCAAGGACCGCATCGGCCGTTCGATGATCGAGGCCGCGGAACGTGCCGGACAGATCGGGCCTGGCTCGACGTTGATCGAAGCTACCGCCGGCAATACCGGCCTGGGCCTGGCGCTGGTTGCCGCACAAAAGGGCTACCGCCTGATTCTGGTCATCCCCGACAAGATGAGCCAGGAGAAGATCTTCCATCTCAAGGCGCTCGGCGCCGATGTGGTCATGACGCGCAGCGATGTGGGGCGCGGTCATCCGCAATACTACCAGGACATGGCCGAACGCATCGCGCGCGAGACGCCACGCTCGCACTACATCAACCAGTTCAACAATCCGGCGAATCCGCTCGCGCACGAAACGACCACCGGTCCGGAAATCTGGTCGCAGACCGCGCACGAGCTCGACGCGATCGTCTGTGGCGTCGGATCGGGAGGCACGCTGACCGGGCTGTCGAACTTTTTCGCGCGGGTGGCCCCACAGGTCGAAATGGTGCTGGCCGATCCGGCCGGCTCCGTGCTTGCCGAATACATCAAGACAGGGCACCTTGGCGAGGCAGGCTCCTGGGTGGTCGAAGGGATCGGCGAAGATTTCATTCCGCCCATCGTCGACCTGTCGCGCGTGCGTCACGCCTACACGATCGCCGATGCCGAAAGTCTCTCCACGGCGCGCGATCTGCTGCGGCAAGAAGGGATCCTTGCCGGTTCCTCTTCAGGTACGCTCGTCGCCGCCGCGCTGCGTTACTGCCGCGATCAGCAACAAGCAAAGTCGGTCGTCACCTTCGTCTGCGACTCGGGCAACAAGTACCTCTCGAAGATGTACAACGACCACTGGATGGCCGACCAGGGCTTTCGCCGCACGGCCACCTTTGGCGATTTGCGCGACATGATCGTCCGCCGGTTTGCCGACGGCGCCGTCGTCAGCGTGGCGCCCGACGACCTGCTCACCGTGGCCTACGCCCGCATGCGGCTCTACGACATCTCGCAGTTGCCGGTCCTCGAAGGGAATCGCATCGTGGGCATCCTCGACGAATCCGATCTCTTGCTCGCCGTGGCCGATGGCGCCCAGGCCTTCCGCCAGACCTGCCGCACGATCATGACCACGGGGCTCGAGACCGTTGCGCCGCACGCACGGGTGCAGGATCTGCTGCCGATCTTCCATGCCGGCAAGGTCGCGATCGTCGCCGATCGCGACGGTTTCCACGGTCTGATTACCCGCGTGGATGTCTTGAATTATCTGCGCCGACAACAACTGGCCGCCTAGCGACTGTTGAAGGATTCAACAGCGAACCCAGACAAGGAAGTCATGATGCCCACCGCGAACTCTTCGAGCGACTTGCCGCTCGGCCATGTGCCGATCTTTGTCCGCGATGCCGCCCAGCCAGGCGTGCCGGCTGCTGCGCTGCGCCACGGTTTCGCTACACGCGCGATCCACGCCGGACAGTCGCCCGATCCGTCGACCGGCGCCGTCATGACCCCCATCTACGCCAATAGCACCTACGTGCAGCAATCGCCCGGCGTACACAAGGGGCTCGACTACGGCCGTAGCCACAATCCGACGCGCTTCGCCTTGGAGCGCTGTGTCGCCGATCTCGAAGACGGAACCGCGGGCTTCGCCTTCGCCTCGGGGCTGGCCGCGATCGGCACGGTACTCGAATTGCTCGATCACGGATCGCACGTCATCGTCTGCGACGACATCTACGGCGGCTCGTATCGCCTGTTTGAACGCGTGCGTCGCCGTAGCGCCAATCTCGATTTCAGCTACGTCGATCCGACGAACCTGGCCTCGTTCGAGGCCGCGCTCCGCCCCACGACGCGCATGATCTGGATCGAGACGCCGTCGAATCCATTGCTCAAGCTGGCCGATCTGGCGGCCATTGCCGAACTTGGCCAACGCCACAAGCTGATCTGCGTGGCGGACAACACTTTTGCCACCCCGTACGTGCAGCGTCCCTTGTCGCTGGGCTTCGACATCGTCGTCCACTCGGTGACGAAGTATTTGAACGGTCACAGCGATATGATCGGCGGGATCGCCGTGGTGGGCGAGAATCCCTCACTGGCACAGCAACTGGGCTTTCTGCAGAACGCCGTCGGTGGTATCAGCGGGCCCTTCGATAGCTTCCTCGCCCTGCGCGGCGTGAAGACCCTCGCGCTGCGCATGGAGCGCCACTGCCAGAATGCACTGCAGATCGCCGAATGGTTTGCCCGGCAGCGGGGAGTTCGTCACGTGTACTACCCCGGCCTGCCCAGTCACCCACAGCATGTCCTGGCACGTCGGCAGATGGCCGCCTTCGGGGGGATGATCTCGGTGGTACTGGAAGGAGGCGAGGCCCGATCTCGCCGCTTCCTCGAACGTTGCCAGCTTTTTGCGCTCGCCGAGAGTCTGGGAGGCGTCGAAAGCCTGATCGAGCACCCGGCGCTGATGACGCACGCCTCGATCCCGGCCGCCAAACGCGCCGAGATTGGCATCGACGATGGCCTGGTTCGCCTGTCGGTGGGTGTAGAAGATGTACACGATCTCATCGGCGATCTGCAGCAGGCCCTGGGCACGTGACAGCGACGCAGGGCATTTCAGTCCTCCTCCGCCGCCGCCGCTACGTCGATCCGAGGGGCCAGTAAATAGCCCGGCACATAAGTTGCTCCTGAAGATCCCTCCACGCGCCGAGCGCGAGGTTCGCGCGCGTTGAAAGAGGGAATCACGATCGACGGAGCAACGATGAAACGTCTTTGGATGGCCGCGTTGGGTTGGGGTCTGCTCGCGTTCACGGGTTGCGCCGAGGCGCCGTCGACGGCCTCTTCCGAGCAGCCGGCGCTTCCCGCGCTCGAATTGCTCAATGTCTCGTACGACCCCACGCGCGAGCTCTATCAGGCGATCAACGCGAAGTTCGAGGCGGACTACGCCCAGCGTACCGGTCAGAAAGTGTCGGTACGGCAGTCGCACGGTGGTTCGACGAGCCAAGCCCGCGCCGTCATCGACGGGCTCGACGCCGACGTCGTGACGCTGGCGTTGTGGTCGGATATCGACGCGATTCGCGCCAAGGGCCTGATTCAGCCCGGCTGGGAAGCTCGCCTGCCGCGGTCGTCGATCCCCTACTACTCGACGATCGTCTTCATCGTTCGCAAGGGGAATCCGAAGGGGATCCACGACTGGGCCGATCTCGTGAAGCCGGGCGTCGAGATCATCACGCCGAATCCGAAGACCGGCGGCGGAGCGAAGCTCAACTTTCTGGCCGCCTGGCTGTCGGTAATTTCGCGCGGGGGAAGCGACCAGGAGGCCCAGGAGTTTGTCACGCAACTCTATCGCCAGGTGCCCGTGCTCGACTCGGGGGCACGCGGTTCTGCCACGACCTTCGCGCAGAAAAAAATCGGCGACGTCCACCTGGGCTGGGAGAACGAGGCCTACCGTGAAGTGGCCGAACAGCCAGGCGAGCTCGAGATCGTCTATCCCTCGGTGAGTCTCATCGCCGAGCCCTCGGTGGCGATGGTCGATGCGGTGGTCGATCACAAGGGCACGCGCGATGCGGCAACCGCGTACCTCGAGTATCTCTACACGCCCGAGGCGCAAGAGATCATCGCCAGTCACTATTACCGCCCGACGAACGACGAGGTTTGGGCCAGGCACTCCGCGCAGTTCCCGACGATCGAGTTGAAGCCGATCACCGCGCTCGAGAAAGACTGGCAGGCCGCCTTCGACCGGTTCTTTGCCGAAGGGGCGATCTACGACCAGATCCAACAGGCCATCGGCCAGTCGAAATAGTGGTCGAGGACAGCTAACCCCTGTCCCCTGCCTACTGACCCCTAAAGCTGCGACGCGTAGCCATTGCCGGCGCTCGGCAGGGCTGTCCGGCGGTTGCGACGGTAGGTCTTCCAGTCGACTCCCAGCTTGCGCATCCGCGCGCGGAGTGTGTGCGGATTGATGTCGAGCAGTTTCGCGGCGCCGTCGGGGCCTTCGATGCGACCGTTCGTTTCGGCCAGCGCGTGGGCAATATGCCGGCGCATCGCTTCGTCGAGCGAAATGAATTTGCTCGTTGTGGCCACCGAAAACTCTCCTAGTGGCGAAATCGGTCGTGTCGGTGCTGCCGCCGGGACGGGGCGTGGGCTAACCGTCCCCAAGGCCTTGGCCACCGCGAGGTGCTTGCCATCTCCCAGGATCGCGGCGCGCTCGATGACGGCGGCCAACTCGCGGACGTTGCCTGGCCACGAATAGGACACCAGCAGGTTGATATCCTCGACCGAGGGCAAGGCCAGCGGCATCCCCAGGCGATGGGCCGAACGCATCGCAAAGTGTGTCGCCATCGCCGGAATATCTTCCAAGCGATCGCGCAAGGGAGGCAGACGAATCGGGAACACGGCCAGGCGGTACCACAGATCTTCGCGGAAGCGGCCGTCGGCGACCATGGCCTCGAGATCGCGATGCGTGGCCGCCACGATGCGTACGTTGACGTGCAATTGCTGCTCGCCGCCGACGCGTTCGAACGTGCCATCCTGCAGAATGCGCAGCAACCTCACTTGTACCGAGGGGGGGAGTTCACCGCATTCGTCGAGAAACAGGGTGCCGCCGTCGGCACGCTCGAACCAACCCTTGCGCAGTCCAGTCGCCCCGGTGAAGCTGCCCCGCTCGTGACCGAACAATTCCGAGTCGACCAGTTCCGGGGCGATGGCACCGCAATTCACGCGCAAGAAGGGGCCGTTGGAACGGCTCGATTGGGTGTGAATCGCCCGGGCCACCACTTCTTTGCCCGATCCCGTTTCGCCGAGGATCAGCACCGGCACGTCGGCCCGGGCCACGAGCTGCACGCGTTCCATGACGGGACGCAGGCCCGAGTCCGCGCCGACGATCGAGTCGCTGATGTCCGTGCGTCCGAGGCGGCGGAGCAGCGATTGCTTGTCCGCCTCGGCGGCTTCTCTTAGCGTGCGCAACTCGCGCAGACGTCGATTGTTCTCGAGCCAGACGGTAAACGGTTCGAGCAGGCTCGAAAGCATCTCGACATGCCGGTCGCGAAAGGCCTGCGGCTCGCGCGCGACGAGAATCAGGATGCCCACGGGCCCATCGGGTCCGTTCAAGGGACCGGCAAGAATCTCGCCTTCCAGATCCGTCGGCAACAGCCCGGTTAGCGCGGACTGCAACTGGCCGTTGGCCAGGTGGAGCGATTCCTTGGCACGGCACCAACTGGCCAGCGCCCGCAGTTGCTCCGGCGTGCAATCCGTGCGGTTCTGCTTCGGCAAGGGAACGGGTCGGCAGGCACCGGCAGCGACCGTTTCCACGCAGGAACGCTCCAAGTCGATTTGCCGCACCAAGACAGCATCGACCGGTAAACGGTGGAAGAGAATCGGCGCGTTGGCCGCGACCGATTCCCCGATCTCAATATGCCGGCACGCCTCCCGCCACACATCCAAGATTAGCTGGTTGAACTGTTCCATTCTGGCCTCTTCTGTGACATGCCACGGTATTCCGTGGTATTTAACCGTATTATATGCTGGTAATGGGTGATTTTCCATTGAATATAACGGCACGCTTGCCGTGGCCTATCCAGGATCGCTGTATCAGGCAATTCCTGGACCATTTCAGCATTTGGCACGTTGGTTGCTGATTGTGCCAGCCATGCTGATTGACACGAACCAAATCGAAGCCGCTTCCAGATGGGCGCCTGCCGATCTCGGGCGCGTCCTGTCTGTGACGCCCTCCCGCGGCTACACCTCGACGTCGTTGGTCGGGGGACGCTGTACGTGTTGCGGGGTGGCGTAGGCCACCTGTTCTCCCTTCACGAAATCAGGGCCGGCACCGTGAATCGCTCTCGCCGTCCTGACCCTCGCCTTCAGCGTCCGACCCCCTGGCGACCTTCACCTGCCCGCCGTACCCCCGCACAAGATTCAGGAGTTCTTGCCGTGTCGTACTTTTTCCGCTCGTCGCATCTCGCCCTCGGGTTGCTGGGTGCGTTGTTGTTCGCCGTGACCGGTTGCGGTCCGAAAGCCGAAGGATCTGCCGCCGATGGCGCCGCGCCCAAGGCCATCGAGTTGCTCAATGTTTCCTACGACCCCACCCGCGAGCTCTGGAAGCAGATCAACGAGCGTTTCATTGCCGAGTACACGAAGAGAACCGGCCAGCAGCTCGCGATCAATCAATCGCACGGGGGTTCGTCGAGCCAGGCCCGCGCGGTCAGCGACGGTCTCGAGGCTGATGTCGTCACGCTGGCCATGTCGACCGACACCGACGCCATCCAGCGTGCGGGTCTGATTAAGGAGAACTGGCAAAAGACCTTCCCCAACGATTCGCTCCCCTACTACTCGACGATCGTTTTCGTGGTCCGCAAAGGAAACCCCAAGGGGGTGAAGGATTGGGCGGACCTGGTGCGCGACGATATCCAGATCGTGACGCCGAACCCGAAGACCTCGGGCAATGGCAAGCTGAGCTTCCTTGCGGCCTGGGGATCGATCGTTCTCGATGGCGGTTCGGAGGCGGATGCCGAGGCCTTTATCAAGAAGCTCTACGAGCGCACCCCGGTGCTCGATACCGGTGCTCGCGGCTCGACGGCGACCTTCGCTCAGAAAAAGATCGGCGACGTCCACCTGACGTGGGAAAACGAAGCCCATCTCGAGGTGGCCGAATCGAACGGCGAACTCGAAATCGTTTATCCGTCGAAGAGCATCAAGGCCGAGCCGCGCGTCGCCCTGGTCGACGCGAACGTGGCACGCCACGCCACCCGCTCGGTGGCCGAGGAATATCTCCAGTTCCTCTATACGCCCGAGGGCCAGGAGATCATCGCCAAGAATTTCTACCGTCCGTCGAACGAAGAGATTCTGGCCCAGCACACCGACACGTTTGCCCCGATCGAATTGTTCGAGATCGGCAAGCTGGCCGGTAGCTGGGAGAACGCCGAGAAGCGGTTCTTCGCCGATGGCGGCGTGTTCGACAGCATCTACCAGCCGGCGAAGTAACGGCCGTTTCTTTCCCGCCCAGTAGCTGGCGTGATCTGTCCGGAGCAGATCGCGCGAGAAGTTCCTAGAAGAGGTACGACATGGTGAGCCTGCACAGCAAGAAATTAACCGAGACCCAGGTCGAAGAGTTGTTGGCCGAACTGACCGACGCCGCCTACCGCGTGGCCTTGCGACACCAGTCGCGTGGCACGTTCTTCTCTGACGACCCCGCCGATCACGAAGGATTCATCAACGTGGAGCTCGATCTTTGGACGGCACTCCGGGCAGTGCTCGAACGAGATCCGACGAGCGAAGAGGCGGCCTGAGCGAGGCCGTCCTGTTCGGAGCGTGCGAACGGAATCGCCCTGCGGTCGCGGCTGGTTCGCCGGCCGCGACGCCTCCGCGTAGGAAACGAAGGAAACGATGAGTAATATCAATCGACGCGTGCTGCCCGGCTTCCGCTTTGGCCTCGGCTATGTGCTGGCCTACCTGAGCGTGCTGGTGTTGATCCCGCTGGCGGCCTGCTTCGTCAAGGCGATGTCGTTGACCTGGGGGCAGTTCTGGGCGGCCGTGTGGACTCCGCGCGCCATCGCTGCGTACAAGTTTACCGTGGGGGCCAGCTTCATCGCCGCCGTGGTCAATATTTTCCTCGGGCTGTTGCTGGCCTGGGTCCTGGCCCGCTACGAGTTTCCGCTCAAGCGGCTTTTCGACTCGTTGGTCGATCTGCCCTTCGCGCTGCCGACCGCCGTCGCGGGATTGGTCTACTCGAGCCTCTACGTGCAAAACGGCTGGCTGGGGCGGTTTCTGGTACCGCTGGGGATCGAGGCCGCCTACTCGCGGCTGGCCGTCGTGCTGGTGCTGACGTTCATCGGCCTCCCCTTTGTCGTGCGCACGGTGCAGCCGGTGCTCGAAAGTCTCGATGCCGAAATCGAAGAGGCCGCGCATCTGCTGGGCGCCACGCGTCTGCAAACCTTTCTGCACGTGATTCTGCCGACGCTGCTCCCCGCCGCCATCACCGGCTTTGCCCTGGCCTTCGCCCGCGCGCTCGGCGAGTACGGATCGGTCGTCTTCGTTTCGGGCAATATGCCCTTTAAGACCGAGATCGCGCCGGTGCTGATCGTGGCGCGGCTCGAAGAATTCGCCTATCGCGAGGCGACTGCCATCGCGGTCGTCTTGCTCACGATCTCGTTCACGATGCTCGTGGCGATCAACCTCCTCGAACGTTGGAGCGCCCGCCATTATGCATAAGCCCGTTACGAATCTCGCCGCGAAATCGACCGCCCCGCATGCCCGTCTTGCGCAGCGAGATCCCGCGATCGTGCGTTGGGGGCTCACGCTGTTGGCCATCGGCATTCTGGGCGTGCTGGTCGTCATTCCGGCCGTGAGCGTCTTCTACCAGGCCTTGACTCCGGGTCTGCGCATCTATTGGGATTCGCTCGTCGCCGATCGCGATACGCGTCATGCCATTCTGCTGACGCTGACCGTTACGCCGGTGGCGGTCGGGGTGAACGTGGTCTTTGGTCTGATTGCCGCCTGGACGATCGCGCGCTTCCGCTTTCCGGGCCGGGCCTTGCTCACGTCGCTGATCGATCTTCCCTTCGCCGTCTCGCCCGTGGTGGCGGGGCTGACGCTCGTATTGATCTTCGGCCTGCAAGGCTATTTCGGCGAGTGGTTGCGCGAGCACAATCTGAAGGTGATCTTCGCCACGCCGGGGCTCATTCTCGCCACGTCGTTCGTCACGCTGCCGTTCGTGGCCCGCGAGCTGATTCCCGTCATGGAAGCGATCGGCTCGGAAGAGGAAGTGGCCGCGGTCAGCCTGGGCGCTCGCCCCTGGCACGTCTGGTGGCTGGTGACGCTGCCCAATATCAAGTGGGCGCTGCTCTACGGCGTCATCCTTTGCAACGCCCGCGCGATGGGCGAGTTCGGCGCCGTGTATGTCGTCTCGGGACATATCGCCGGCAAGACCGACACGATGCCGCTGCGCATCGAGAAGCTGTTTCAGGAATACAACACGCCGGGCTCGTTCGCCGTGGCATCGGTGCTGACCTCGCTGGCCCTGGTCACGCTGGTGCTCAAGACGCTGCTCGAGCGGAAAACAAGACACGATCTGGTCGCCGCTGCCGCGGAAGCGACCGCGGAAGGGAACGCATGAGCATCGTCGTCACCGACATTTCCAAACGCTTTGGCAACTTTCAGGCCCTCGACAACGTCAGCCTGAATGTCGAGGGAGGCTCGCTGCTCGCGCTGCTCGGTCCCTCGGGATCGGGCAAGACGACGCTGTTGCGCGTCATCGCCGGACTCGAGAGCCCCGACACCGGTACCGTACACTACGAAGACGAGGACGTCACTTACCGCGCCGCGCGCGATCGCAACGTCGGCTTCGTCTTTCAGCACTACGCCTTGTTCCGCCACATGACGGTGTTCGACAACATCGCCTTCGGCCTGCGGGTCCGCCGTCGTCCGCGCAAGGAGATCCGCGAGCGCGTCAGCGAGTTGCTCCACCTGGTGCGGCTCGAGGGGCTCGAGGGGCGGCGTCCGTCCCAACTCTCGGGCGGTCAACGACAGCGCGTGGCCCTGGCCCGCGCCCTGGCCATCCGTCCCAAGGTGTTGTTGCTCGACGAGCCCTTCGGCGCACTCGACGCCAAGGTTCGCCAGGAGTTGCGTGCCTGGTTGCGTCGCCTACACGACGAGATCCACATGACGAGCGTCTTCGTCACGCACGACCAGGAAGAGGCCTTCGAAGTGGCTGACCACGTCGTCGTCATGAACCAGGGACGGGTCGAGCAGGTCGGCACGCCGCAAGAGATCTTCGATCATCCGGCGAATCCGTTCGTGATGGACTTCCTGGGCAACGTCAATGCCCTCTCGGCCCGCGTCGAGCGCGGCCGGGCCGTGCTCGGCGATTGGGAGCTGGACTATCCAGAGTATCCGCACGCCGAGTCGCGGCAGGCGACGCTCTACGTTCGCCCGCACGAACTCGAGTTGGAACGCGCTCCGAACGGAGTTCCCAGCCTCAAGGCACACGTTTTGCGTGTGAACCCGACCGGCTCGCTGGCCAAGGTGTACCTCGACATTCCCGATCACGGGATCGCGATGAACGCCGAGGTGAGCAGCGCCCGCTGCGCCGAGTTGGAGTTGCGTGCCGGCGACACGGTCTACGTCTCGCCCCGGCGCGTGCGCGTGTTCGTTCCCGATACTCAAGCCCCCGAGTACGTGATTTAGTGCTTCGAGATGGGGGGCGTGGCCAAGGTGACCCCCGACCGCCGAATCGAACGGAACCAAGCAGCGGACGCCGCAGGATCGAAGGGAGATCGCTCGATGAGCCAGCACACACCGCGGAATGGAGCAACCGAAGGGGGGACGGAGCCGCGCCGCCACGAGCTGCCTTGGGATCAGATCCGCGCAGCGCTCGAAGGACTGCAATTCGGCCACGTCTCGGTGATCGTGCAAGACGGGGTCGTCGTGCAGATCGAACGTACTGAACGCCGCCGCCTGCGCGGTCCGCGCCGCGAAAGCTGACCAGATCATTCCCCTGCGATCGTGGTCGACCCCGCACTCGGGGAGACCAGTTTCCCCGCAGTTCGCTCTCGCCCATTGCTGGCTGACTGGACGAACCAGAGGCACGCCCTGACTTGAAAGAGTCGAGCATGCCTGCTTCCACCTGGTTCGACTACCTGCGCCGCCGCCGCGACCGGAAGGCCTCGTCCTCGCGCGCCTCTTCTGCGTTGCAAGACTCGCTCGATGCGCAGCCCGAGCCCGCTCCCGAGTTGCTGCGTCACGATCAGCCAGCGGATTCGCAACCTGTCGCCGGCATTTGGAGCGAGATCGTCATCGCGCACGACAAGCCCGTGCGCGTGCAAAAAAGTTCTCAGCCCGTTGTGGCACGGCTTGTGCATAACGAACACGCATCCGTGAGTGCGATCCACAAAAAAAACGCGATTTCGCACGTTTGCCCCTGGATCGCGCGAGCCGCACAACCCCTGCCTTACTAATCCCTGCCTGCCCGTCGTATTTGCGATTTTTCTGCCGTCGAGTTTCCCAGATGCCCGTGAAATATGCTCTAGCCCCGATCCGGTCTCAGCAGCGACCGATTTCGTCGAGCATGTTTCCATCGACGATGGCGTGGCCGCACATCGAAGCGAGCATCGCGCTGCTAGCAGATTACGTGTTTCCGATTCGCCGTTCTGTGTATGGAGGCGCGCCGCGCGGAAGCCCCTTCTGTAAACGCCGCCAGAAGAACTCTCCGTGAATCGTTTCCAGACACCGTGCAAATCCTCATTTTTCTTTCCTGATGGAGACCCCAGTCATGCGTAGGAATTTCTCATCTTCGGCTCGGCAAGCGTTTACGCTGATCGAGCTCTTGGTGGTGATTGCCATCATTGGCATCCTCATCGCCATCCTTCTGCCGGCCGTGCAGGCCGCTCGTGAAGCCGGGCGCCGCTCGAGCTGCACGAACAACCTGAAGCAGATCGGTTTGGCGCTGGCCAACTTCCACGACGTCAAAGGCAAGTTGCCCAGCAGCGGTCGTCCGACGGCCGCCAGCACCGTGCGTCTCGGTTCGCTGGTTCTCCTGCTCCCCTTCGTGGAACAGAAGGCCCTGTACGACGAGTACGACTTCTCTGTAAGTTGGAGCCACGTCAATAACCTACCAATCACTTCACAGCGTATTCCGGTCTATGAGTGCCCTTCGGCGCCGCGTAGCAACTTGACGCTCGACCACAACCCGGACGGGTTCCAAGATACCGTCACGACGTGGGTGGGGATCGTCGCCGTTGGCGACTACTCGGCCTCGCTCGGCGTCGATCCGCGGCTCGAGGCGGTCGCGGCTGCGGCCACTCCCCCGAAGGTGGTTAATTCGAGCGAAGTGTATGCTTCGTCAGGCGCTAAGCTCACGAACGGTTTCCTGCCCAAGAACTCCACGTTGACCTTTGCCGACATCACCGACGGCCTGTCGAACACGATCGCCTGGCTCGAATCGGCCGGTCGTCCGTTCGTCTATCAGAACGGTCTGCAAGTCAGTACCGATCTTTTGGAACACCACACGAACGCCGGTGGCTGGTGCCGTCCGGCCAGCGAAATTCTCTTCGCTGGTTCGAATCGTCAAGGCACGGTCATCCCCGGCTTGTATATCAACCGTACGAATGGCTACGACCACACGGATGAAGAGTACGGCGGCACCGGCTTCCCGGCCCCCTACGGGACGGAAGGTACGAGCCAACCATACTCGTTCCACAGCGGTGGTTTCAACTACCTGCTGGGTGACGGTGCGGTGAAGTTCTTCGATCAAGACGGCGGCGTCGAGGTACTCGCCGCCCTGATCACCCGCAACAAGGCCGCGAACGAAGGTTCGCTCGCCGACGCGATTGTCACCCCGCCGGTGACCACGCCGTAACGTTTCGCAACCCCACACTTGGAGCCGGCAGGTTCCGCTGCCGGCTCCAAGTGATTTTTTTCATCCCCGATCCAACGAGCCGATCTGCCAACCAATTCACACCCGGACTGCACTCGATCGGCTCGCACGAAGTTACGAAGGAAACATGGTCATGAAGTCTGTGAACGCCTCTCCCCCCCTCTTGTTCCGCCCCCGCTCGCTCTCGTTGCTGCTGGGACTGCTCTTCGTCCCCGCCTTCGTGGGTTGCGGTGAGTCGAAGGTGCCTGTCGTACCCGTGACGGGCAAGCTCACCGTCGGGACGGAGACCCCCGTCGGCGCCAACATTATTCTCCACCCGCAAGGTCACACGTTGCCTGAAGGCGTGTCGGCCACGGGCAAGGTTGGAGAAGACGGCAATTTCTCCGTCAGCATCTACGATCTGGGCGAAGGGGTGCCCCCCGGCGAATACATCGCCACCGTGCAGTGGTTCAAGATCGGCAAGCCCGCTGCCGCTGGCGACGATCCCCTGACCGTGGACGTGATTCCCAAGAAGTACAGCAGTCCGGGCACCTCTCCGCTCAAGGTCACGGTCAAGAGCGAACCGACGCAGCTCGAGCCGATCGTGATTCGCTAATCTTGCCGTAGGTCAGGTACGCCGTACCTGACCTACAGGAATGTCCATAGCAGGGCCGGTACAAGGGAAAGCAAGGCACCTAGGGCCCCCGATCGCCACCAGCGGTCGCGGGGCCTTTTTTTAATTCGGCTCCGGCCACTTCAGGTGCTGGTGCAGAAAGGCAAACGTTCCCTTGCCGTTGATCGTGTGCGGGCCGACGAAGAATTCGATCTCCGTGCGGTCGCCGATTCCCAGCTTCGCCGCATAGAGATGCCGCACCTTGGCGTACTCGTACGCCACCTCTTCATCGGGGGCCACGCCGTCGAAGTGACCGCGCTCGACCATGAACGGGCGCGGCGCGATGAGGGCCGCCATCTCGGCATAATTGAACGTCTGCCCCAGGTCGAACTCAAAGATTTCGTATTCACCCGTCCAGACATAACTGTAGGGGGTTGTCGTCGACATGTTCTTCCAGACCCACTCGTTGAAGTCGGCCGAGCAGATCGAGAGGCAATACCCCTTCACGAGGGGCGGAATACGCATCGCCGATTTGCCGCCGTAGGACAATCCATAAAATGCGATCTGCTCCGGATCGACCATCGGCAGCCCGGCCAGCCAATCGACGATCTGCTGGTGCTGCGGCACGATCACCGAGAAGAGGGTCTTCCCCAGCGTGTTCGCCTTGCGCTGCAACGTGCGGAAGCGATCCTGGAAGATGTAAAGATTTTGCGGAGCGAACGTCACGAAGCCACGCTTCGCCAACTGCACGGCATACTGGTGATACGCCGGGTTTTGCACGCTCGGATCCGCCACGTCGCGCGGGCGTCCCTCGAGCCCATGCTGGCAAACCACCACCGGGCGTCGTTCCCCCGCCTGGATGCCTTTCGGCACGAGCAGAATGCCATAGGCGAATACATCGGGCCAGACGTCGAGCACCACCTCGTAACCGGTGAACTCCGGCTCATCGAAGATCTGCCTCGAACGAGGGTTCGCCGGCAGCAACGGCAAGTCGAAGCTGCCTACCACCTCGTCGCGGAAATACTCACGATAGGGTTCAATCGTCTCGGCGTACTTCTCCAGGCTGCTCGTGTCGAGTTGGGCGAAGAACTTCTTCCGCACCTCGGCACTGCCATTGAGGAGTTGCTGTGTATGCCGATCGATCTCGTGCATCTGACGCCGGTGTCGCGCCGCATGGCGTGAATTCGCCCCCGGCGCGGCGTTAGAAGGGGGCACGCTAAAGGGATCTTCGAGCAGCTTCAGATTCCAATGCGCAAGAAACTCGGTGAGTACGTCGGGCGTGCCATGGGGACCGAAGCCGTTTTTACTCGTAACCAACTTGAGCGTGGGGGGCGAGCTGAGTATTTCGCTAAGCTGTCTGGCGCGGACAACTTCGCGCTCGACGCTCGCGAGATCCGGCGTTGTCAGTTTTCCCGGCCCCCCACCGGTTCCGGGCGGGACTTCAAACTCCACGCCGCGACACGCCTCGACCACAAGCGTCCGCGGTGCAATCAAGCTGGCCAACTCGGCATCGCCGAATTCAGCCAGCCGATGAAATACGTTCCGATCGAGCGTCTCGTCCCACACCTTCTGTCTTGAATCGAAGTAGCCACTCACGCAAGCCGCATCGATGCGTGGATCGAGCGCCGCGGCGTGCAGCGCAACAAGGCCTCCCTCACCCCAGCCGATGACGCCGATGTTGGCGTCCTCCTTCCCTGCATCGCGTGCGAACCAGTCGACCGCCGCCAGCACCTTCTGCACTTCATAGCCGATGAGGTGCCGCCCCATCTCGAATGTCGAGCGATAGAGCAACTCGCGGTTCGTCAGCTTGTGCGAGCGTGGCTGTCCCGGCAGTCCCTCGTGGTGCCGATTGATGAGCATCGGCACCACGACGCGGCAGCCACTCTCGGCCAGTCGGCGTGCATATAAAGATTCGGCCGGCACGCCTGCTTCTAACCCTGCGAGTTGCTCGGGCGTTACGTCCGCATCGGGAATGGCGACAATGTCAGCGACCGCCTTGCCTTTCGTCGGTGTCAGCAGCAATCCCTCGCCGTGGACATCGCCAAATGCCGGCCAGCGAATTGCCGTCACTTGAAAGCGATCGTTGCGCGCAATCGTGATCGAATCACCTGCCTCGACGATTATTTCTGGCGCGTTGTACGATGTGCGTTCGTCTACCGCGCCGATAAACCGCGCCAAACGCTGGCGATTCGATTCGACCGATTGCTCGTACTTCTCTCTCGACGATAGATCACGCTGCCATTTCGCCGCACGGGCTTCCACGGAATCGTCGATCTGCTTCAACAGAAAGCGATCGACCCCCTCGACGAGCTGCGACGCGATGTCCCCTTGCATCTCGAGAGGCCTGGTACCAGCGAGCGGCGCCCCCAGCTCATCGGCCAGGCAAAACGGCCCCTCCGAGAGCGACAGCACCGTGGACCAGACAACGACAGCGACGAGCGCGCGGTGATACGACAACGACATACAGTCCCTCCCTCCGATCGGCCTGGCGCGTGCCTGAATCGGCGAACGTTCGCGCCGGCCAGCTTAGTGGTCTGTCAAAGCCTAATGTTCGGCTTCCCCAGCCGGGTAGCACCGACGAGCTTCCGACTTGTGCGAGATAAGTTTCACGCCTGCTGCGGAAACTCGTCGGTGCTACCCCCCCTAGTCCAGCGTCACACCCTGGTTTTCGGGTTCCCAAGTTTCACCCGCTCACGATGCGAGGGCCAATTTGGCAAGGCCAACCCGAACTTTTGGCTTTGACAATGCACTAGATGCTCGTCGGCTTCTTGGCGCGAATCAAGAGGAGGTGGCCAAAACGGTGCCCCAGCAGGCGCACGAGCCAACGCGGATAGAGCTTGCTGGCGATGGTGAATTTGAGCCCACGATGGCGGTCGCTGGGTTGGATCTGCAGATAGTCCCCCATCGAAAGCTGCGACCATACGCGGCAATCTTGGAAGCCCGCTTGCTCGACGAGATTGCGTCCCTCGGGCACGGTGTAGGCCTTCGTGCCGGGGCTTTCCAGATGATCGAACTCGACCTGGCGCAGCGAGCGGAAGGGACGCCCCCGGCCGAGCCCATAGTTCAGATAGAGCATCAGGCCGATCCAGGAGGGCGTATGGTAAATCATCGCCCGCAGTTCTCCCCCCGGCTTCAGCACGCGAAACACCTCGCGAAACGCGCGCCGCGTATCGGGCGTGTGATGCAACACACCCCAAGAGTAAACGATGTCGAAGCTATGGTCGGCGAACGAGAGATTCTCGGCGTCGTCGGTCTGCAGCGTAAAGCGTTCGGCGGGAATATGATTTAACTTGAGTCGTTCCGTGGTTAGGCGGATCGCCTGCTCGGTAAGATCGATTCCCGTTGCGTGCTCGGCCACCTCGCACCAGTTCTGGAAATCGGCCCCCGCTCCCACGCCGATCTCGAGGATCCGTTTTCCTGCCGCGCTGGCGAAGTCGGCGAACGGTGCCAGGTAGGGCTGCAAGTCGTAGCGGGTACGCGAGAGCTGCTCGAAATAAGCGCGGCGATCCTCGGCCTGCCCGTAGCGCGTGCCGCAGGTCTCGGTCTCCCAATGCGACTGGACCTGCGATTTCAGTGAAGTGTCTGGTTGCACGTACGATCCTCAAGTGACGGCGGAGAGTCCATCGGGCCAGAGGGTTCGCGGCCCCGATCGAACGTCGCCGGTGGTGGTCCATCTCTCGAAGCCCCATTCTGATCCGCTTCCCCGTGGTCACGCAAGGAACTATCCAGTCGGGTGAGCGCTCGTCCCGCGTGTCGGTGGACCATGCCAATCGCCGCCTGGAAAAAAGGTCGCTCCGCGGGGGCGGTTCGAGGGCGCCAGCGTGATTAACCGCAAAACTGGCACATCGTTCCGACCAGCGGTAGAATTCCGTCGGGGAAGACCTCAGGCGCCAATTCATCGGGTGCTCGCCAGGGCGGGGCCCGCACGCCAATCGACCAACGCTCGTACCAGGAGGCACACGATGGCCACGACCATGGAAACCGTTTCGCAGCCCCAGATCCGCCAGACCGATTGCTTCATCGGCGGCCGTTGGGTGCCGAGCGTCAGCGGCAAGACGTTCGAAACTATCAATCCCGCCACCGAAGAGGTCATCGCCCAGGTGGCTGAAGGGGACGCGGCCGACATCGACCTGGCCGTCGAGGCGGCACGCAATGCCTTCGAGCATGGTCCCTGGTCGAAGATGGATGCCCGCGACCGCGGCCGCCTGATGCACAAGCTGGCCGACGCGCTGGAAGAGAATCTCGACGAACTGGCCGCGCTCGAGTCGCTCGACAATGGCAAACCGATCAGCGACGCCCGCGCCGCCGACCTTCCGCTGACGATCGACTGCCTGCGCTATTACGCCGGCTATGCCGACAAGATTCACGGCCAGACGATCCCCGTCCGCGGCAAGTATTTCACCTACACGCGCCGCGAGCCGGTGGGCGTTGTCGGACAGATCATTCCCTGGAACTTTCCCCTGCTGATGACGGCCTGGAAGTGGGGACCCGCGCTGGCCGCCGGCTGCACCATCGTGATGAAGCCCGCTGAGCAGACACCGCTCACCTGCCTGCGGATGGCGCGGCTCGCCCAGAAAGCCGGTATTCCCGATGGCGTGATCAACGTCGTGCCCGGCTACGGTCCCACGGCTGGCGCGGCGATCGTCCGCCACCCCGGCGTCGACAAGGTGGCCTTCACCGGCGAGCACAAGACGGCGCAGATCATCATGCGCGACGCCTCGCAGACGTTGAAGCGTCTCACCTTCGAGTTGGGAGGCAAGAGTCCCAACATCGTCTTCGCCGATGCCGATCTCGAAGCGGCCGCCACCGGCTCGCACTTCGGCCTCTACTTCAACCAGGGGCAGTGCTGCTGCGCGGGCAGCCGCCTGTTTGTCGAAGACAAGATCTACGACCAGTTCGTCGACAAACTGGTGACGATGAACAAGCACCGCAAGCTCGGCAACCCGCTCGATCCCGACACGCAACAGGGCCCGCAAGTTGACCAGGCCCAGTTCGATAAGATCATGCACTACATCGATCTCGGCAAGAAAGAAGGGGCCGAGTGTCTGACGGGGGGCCAGCGCTGGGGCGACCGCGGCTACTACATCGAGCCGACCCTCTTCGCCGGCGTCAACGACGAAATGTCGATCGCCAAGGATGAGATTTTCGGTCCGGTCCTCTCGATCCTCCGCTTCAAGAGCGTGGACGAGATCGTCGACCGCGCGAACAATACGTTCTACGGACTTGCCGCGGCCGTTTGGACTCGCGACATCGGCAAGGCGCATCGCTTGGCGGGCGCCATTCGCGCCGGCACCGTGTGGGTCAACTGCTACGACGTCTTCGACGCCGCGGCACCCTTCGGCGGCTTCAAGATGTCGGGCCTCGGCCGCGAACTGGGCGAAAAAGGCCTGGAAGCCTACACCGAAACCAAAACTGTCACCGTCAGCCTCGACTAACTAGGATGAAGTGGCACAGGCCGCCTAGCCTGTGCTTCCAACCCGAAGCGTGAGCGAGGAAGAAAAGAATTTCAACGCAAAGGCGCAAAGAAGCAAAGACGCAGAGCAATATAAACCGGGTGGCACCGATCTTTTTGCGATTCGGCGCCGACTACTTGAAGTGCAGCAGTCGCAAAATGGTCGGTGTCGCGCAGCGACAAGAGGATGAGTCGGCTCGAACTGAATTGCAAAACCACAGGCGAACAACCTGTGCCACTTGATCCCTTCGCGTACTTTGCGCCTTCGCGGTAAAAAAGCATGCCGGGTCACCACTAATTCGATTGTCTGCTTTGCGTCTTTGCACCTTCGCGTCTTTGCGTTAAAAATCATCGATAAAGTCGGTAGAGAATCCCCCTGATGCGCATGCCAGGTTCCGGCGGCGGCTGGCCCGCCGTCATGTACACGCTCCGCAAGGCCCGCGAAGTCGGTCCGTGGAAGATGTGGCAGGCCATGCGCTCGAAGAACGCCTGCAAGACCTGCGCCGTCGGTATGGGGGGCCAGCGCGGCGGCATGGTCAACGAGTCGGGCTTCTTCCCCGAGGTCTGTAAGAAGTCGCTCCAGGCCATGGCCGCCGACATGCAAGGCGCCATCCCGCCCGATTTTTTCAGCACCTACTCGATTCCGCAGATGCAGGCCTTCTCGCCACGCGAGTTGGAGCATTGTGGCCGCCTCACACGCCCCATGCTGCTCGAAGCAGGCTCGCAATATTACCGAGAGATCTCTTGGAACGAGGCACACCAAGAGATCGGTAAAAAACTGCGCGAGCTCGATCCCTCGCAGACGTTCTGGTATTTCAGCGGGCGCAGTTCGAACGAGGCGGGCTTTCTGCTGCAGCTCTTTGCCCGACTGTACGGCACGAACAACGTCAACAACTGCAGCTTCTACTGCCACCAGGCGAGCGGCGTGGGCATGGCCACCTCGGTGGGCACCGGCACGGCGACCATCGTGCTCGAAGATCTCGAGCATGCCGATTGTGTCTTCGTCATCGGCGGCAACCCGGCCAGCAATCATCCGCGCCTGATGACGCTGCTTAAGGGGGTGCGTCGTCGCGGCGGCGAAGTGATCGTCATCAACCCGGTGGTCGAAACCGGCCTGGTCAACTTCCGCGTGCCAAGCGATCCGCGCAGCCTGCTCTTCGGCACGGCGATCGCCAGTCTGTATGTGCAGCCCGACATCGGGGGCGACCTGGCCCTGCTGGCCGGCATCGCCAAACGCACCATCGAACGCGGCGAGCACGACGTCCCCTTCCTCGAGCAGCATTGTGAAGGCTGGTCCGCCCTACGCGAGCATCTCGCCGCCCTTACCTGGGAAGAGATCGAACAGAAAAGCGGCGTCTCACGCCAGACGATCGACGACATCGCTGCGCGGTATGCCAAATCGAAAAACGTCGTCTTTTCTTGGACGATGGGCATCACCCACCACGCGCACGGCGTCTCGAACGTGCAGGCGATTGCCAATCTCGCCCTGCTGCGCGGCATGGTCGGTCGCCCCAATGCGGGCTTGCTCCCCATCCGCGGCCACTCGAACGTGCAGGGCATCGGCTCCGTCGGCGTCACGCCCAAGTTGAAGGACGCTATCTTCCAGCGTCTCGAAGAGCATTTCGGCGTCCGGCTGCCGACGGCGCCAGGTCTCGATACGCTCTCCTGCATGGACGGCGCCCATCGCGGCGAGCTCAAGTTCGGTTTCTGTCTCGGCGGCAATCTTTACGGCTCGAATCCCGACGCCCGTTACGCCGCCGAGTCACTTTCGCGTCTCGACATGCTGGTTTACCTCAACACCACCCTCAACACGGGACACGCGCATGGTCTTGCCGCTCGTACGATCATCTTGCCGGTCTTGGCGCGCGACGAAGAAGTGCAATCGACGACCCAAGAGTCGATGTTCAACTACGTCCGGCTCAGCGATGGTGGCATCCGTCGTCACGAGGGGTTGCGGAGCGAAGTGCAAGTAATCTCGCGCATCGCGGCCGATACTTTGGGCGATCACGGCCCCGTTGATTGGCCCGGCATGCAGGATCATGGCCGCATTCGGGAGGCGATCGCCAGGATCGTGCCCGGCTTCGAGAAGCTGGCTGACATTGGCGCCACGAAAGAAGAGTTCCAGATCGGCGGCCGCACGTTCCACACGCCGCAGTTTCCCACGCCCACGGGCCGCGCGAATCTCTTCTGTCACGAGTTGCCGCCGCTCAAGGGCGAAGCGGACGAACTGCGCCTGATGACCGTCCGCAGCGAGGGGCAATTCAACACGGTCGTCTACGAGGACTACGACTTCTATCGCGGCCAGGACCGCCGCGACGTGATCCTCATGCACCCCGACGATGTCCAGCGACGCGGCCTCGTCGAAGACCAACTCGTCACGGTTCGCAGCGCCACGGGCGCCATGCACAACATCCGCGTCCGCCCCTTCCCGCAGATCAAGGCAGGCAACGCGCTGGTTTATTATCCCGAGGCCAACGTCCTGGTGCCGCGCGACATCGACAGCGCCTCGCGCACGCCGGCCTTCAAGGGCGTGATCGTCCGGATCGAAGCCAATGTCCTCGTCACGGCGGCCGCACGCTAACCTCTGAATTTGCTGAACAAGCTCTGAATTGGAAGTAGCACAGACTGCCAGCCTGTGCGATGTAGGTCAGGTACCCAGTACCTGACAATCGTTCGAGTTGGCTATGCCGAGCATTTGTCAGGTACGGGGTACCTGACCTACAAGAGGATGCATTCTCAGCTTCACATCGTGTCGTAGTGCCGTCGTGGTTAAATGACCGTGATCAGAAAGGGGGATAACAACACAACCGACGATTGCACGGCGATCATTCCAATCCGAAACGTCAGCAAGGTGTAGGGTAGCAGAGTGGCACGACACCGTCAGGCACGGTCCGGATACTTCGCCTTGAGCTGCGCCTGCGAATAAAACGCGATGTCACGATACTCCTCGCAGCCGATGAATCGCTGGATCAGTTCGTCGTTGCTGCCATCGACGTGAATATCCAGCTCGTGACAGTACAGGAGTTTCAACTCCTGGTTCGGGAAATCGATCAGCAGATCAGACCGACCGGGCTCGACGATACGTTGGTCGAGTGAATCTTCCAGGAACCATGGAAGCACTTCCGTGGAGACGTTCATCGGCACGAAGTGCAAGGCGCCATGCAGTCGCGTGCCAAAGCCGTATTGCACAGTGAATGAAATGTCGCCGAATATTGCCTTGACGATCGCCGGCAGCTGCAAAAGTGCAGATCGCATACGCTCGATCGAAAGATGCGCGGAGCTGTACTTCGCCTTTAGACTCGACATGGACTCGGACTCCATAATCTCGCATCACTAAATGCCCAAATCCCCCGCCACGCGCTCGTGCAGCTTCTTCCGGTCCACCTTGTTCGTCGAGTTCAGCGGCAGCGCGTCGAGCAGGAAGAACCGCTCGGGCACTTTGTATTCCGCGATCCGTTCGGCCGCGAACGCTTTCAACTCTTCGGGCGTCGGCTTCTGTTCCGCGTCCTCCAGCAGTGAGACGTAGGCGATCACGATCTGCCCCAGCCGCGCGTCGGGCGCCCCGACCACGCCGCAGAGGTGGACCGCCGGGTGCTGGTCGATTACCTGCTCCACCTCCAGGGGCGAGATGTTCGATCCTCCGCGGATGATGATCTCCTTCTTGCGCCCCATGAACCACAGGTACCCGTCGGCGTCGAAGCGTCCCAGGTCGCCGCTCGCCAGCCAACCGTCGTGTAGCGTCGCCGTCGTGTGCAGCGTGTCGTTCCAGTAGCCCAGCATGTTCGCCGGACCGCGAATCTGAATCTCTCCTTCAGCCCCCACCGGCAGCGCACGACCATGCTCGTCGGCGATGCGCACCTGCGTTCGCTCGACCGGCTTACCCACCGATCCGATTCGCTTCTCGCCGAAGGGTGGATTCACCGCATACGTGATCGCCTCGGTCATGCCGCACAGTTCGGCCACGTCGAGTCCCGTCGCCGCGCGAAAACGCCGGTGCGTGTCGAGCGGCACGATGTCGCCCCCGGCGAAGAAGCTGCGCAGCGAAGGCAGCGGCGTCGGCCGATGTTCGAGATACTCGACCAAATCCTGCAAGCTGGCGGGCAACATCTGGCAGCGCGTTACCCCATGTTCGACGATCGCCTGTACTACTTGTTCCGGTGTCGGTGCGTGCAGCATCACCGACGTTCCGCCGACGAAGATATTGGGAAAGATCAGACCATACGAGGCGGCACAGTGCGCGGCCGACGTGCTGACGAGGATCACGTCTTCGGATGTGTACTCCATCGACGTGGCCTGGATCTGCACGCAGTGCCAGAGCGTCTCCTGCGAGTGAACCACGCCTTTTGGATTGGCCGTCGTGCCCGAGGTATACATGATCGTGGCCAACTGCCGTTCGTCGAACAGCACCTCTGGCAATGGCGCCGTTTTGCCCGACAGCAGCGATTCGAACGGCGCGAACTCTGCTTCCACCACCGCTAACGTGGGCAACTCGTTTCCCCGGCAATGTGACGCCTGCCGCGCGGCGGTGTCGACGATCTTGGCCGCGGCATCGCGTACGAGATAACGCCGCACCAGTGGCAACCGTTCGAAGGGGAGACCTAGCGCATCGTCGAGCTTATCTTCATGCACGATGAGCGTCGTCGAGCCGGAATGTTCCAGCGCGTATTCCGCTTCGCCGGTCCGATAGCGGTGATTGAGCGGCACGGCGATCGCCCCCAGCTTGAAGCACGCCAGGTAGCAAAACACCAGCTCCGGACGGTTCGGCAGAAACAGCGCCACGCGATCGTCGCGCGCTACCCCGGCCGCGGCCAACGCCGCCGCCAGAAGATCGGTCACGTCGTCCAGTTCGGCATAGGTATAGCGCCGCGATCCAAACACCAGCGCCAGCTTGTCCGGCTCGCGCAGACGCGTCGCGTGAAGTACCTCGGCAAAAATCATTCCCGGATTCCCACGCGGATCAAGAGGTATTCCAACCAACGGCAGCCCGTTGCCGCGGCGGACCAGTGTACCACGAAGCAATCGATCGGCACGCGCGTAGCGTTCGATCCGTCGAAGTCCGTAGGTCACGCAGCCCGTGCGTGACAGCAATCGATCCGCCGAAACGAGTCAGTCTACGTCGAACGTGAAAGCTGCTTTCGATCCACTCCCCAAGTGCCGCCAGGGTGACCAGCAGACAAAGAGATGTCCCACGATGGAGCGACCGTCTATAATGAAGAGTGTCGACACGCCAACAACAAGGGCAGAACCATGGACGAGAATCCGTATCACAGCCCCGAGACGGACGCACATGCCGAGATACTGGCACAGTATCAGGCAAGGCGTCGCTTTCGTGCGGCGCTCGTGATACTGGCAGTCGCCGTAATCATTCTTGTGCTCTTCATCTTGTTATTGCTCCCCAACGTGCGATTCGCCCGAGAAGCCGCCCGCAGAAGCACGTGCCGCAACAACCTGAAGCAAGTTGCCCTGGCATTGCACAACTACGCCGAGGTGTACGGCGCCCTGCCACCGGCCTACACCACCGACGCCAGCGGCCAGCTGCTCCACAGTTGGCGGACGCTCATCCTGCCGTACATGGAGATGCACAGTCTCTACGATTCGATCGACCTCACCAAGCCGTGGGACGATCCCACCAACGAAGCCGCGCGGGCAAGCGTCGTGCCGTTTTATCTCTGCCCTTCCGCATCGAACAAACTCGATCCCACGCACACCACGTATCTGGCCATCGTGACGCCCCATAGCTGCCTACAGGCAAACTCGCCCCGCCGATTTGCCGAGATCACCGACGGCACCGCTGGCACGATGGTCATCCTCGAAGTCGATGAGGACCACGCTGTACACTGGATGGCGCCCATCGATGCCGACGAGCAACTTGTGCTCAGCCTGCGGGAATTTCCGCCGCTCTCGCATCCCGCCGGCATGCACGCCGCCTTCGCCGATGGCAGCGTCCACTTTCTCCAAGCCGACCTGCCCGCCGATCAACGCCGCGCGCTCATCTCCATCGCCGGCAACGACCAGAACGTGTTGGAAGATTGGGAGTGACCGTCGCGCGACGCGAGCCTGCGAGTCCGTCGCAGCACAATGACGCGGCTCAATTCGTACACCGCGAGTGGGCCAAGCCAGCTCACCCAAGCGGCCAACGGATAGCTCCACGTCTCGCCAATGCCCGACACGCTGGCCAGGCCGCCGATCAGCCGCAGTACGACCGCCGACGAGAGCAGTAAAAAACAGCGCCACATCCAGCGGCGATGTTCGTCGAACCGGCGCTGCACGGCTCGTCGCCAGCCAAACCATACGCAAGTCGCCGTGGCCACGGCCAGCAACGCAAAGCCCCATCCCGCTATAACGCCCGTCATGGCGTACCGCGCCATCCACAGTCCGCTCGGGCAGAGCACGCCCAAGACGACGGCAACCTGCACTTTGCCCAGCGTGCGATGCCACGCGGTGGACCGCAAGCGAAACCATTCGTTGAGGAGCAGCAACCCCAGCAACAGGGTGATCGGTCCCGCGAGAATATGGGCATAAAACGCCCAGCGATACGCGCCAAAGAAGTACGCCTCGCGCCCGAGCAGAAAGTCGGAACCGAAATCGGCGGGAAAATAGTCGCGATAACCTATCACGACCACGACCGTGACCTTGACGATCAAAAGCCCCGCCAGCAGGCCCATCACGCGCAGTAATGCCATCGACGGTGAACGGCTCATGATCCAATTCGCAGAATCCGTAGGTCACGTACCCCGTGCGTGACAGCAATCGACTGGCGTGACATTCCGCCCCATCGACGCGCTGAATAGCTACTACCACGACACGACGAGAATCGTCCGCTATCTTACGAGCCCATCGTAGCCCTTGCGCTTGAAGAACGCCGGCGAAGTTGCCACGCGAAGAGTAATGCCGCGAAGATCACCACGCCTAGCAGCGCAGCGAGCATCGTCTTACTACCCTGTAGGTCGACGACCTGCGCGGGCGTTTCAGCAGCATAGAGCTGATCGAACTCTACCTCGGGGTTGTTTCCGTCACGAATCCAAGCCAGTTCTTTGTCTCGCAGTTGAGTATACCATGCGTCGGCATCCGCCAGTTCCTGCTGGAAATCACTCTCCACCTGGGCCAGCGAAACTTCACGGTTCAGGGCGCCCTGAGTCTGCATCGAGAGAGCCTGGCCAGCCATTTCACGGTAAGCGGCGCGCGTTGGGTCGTCTGGCGACTCGTACGAAGCTTTCAAATAAGCACGCGCGGCCAGGAACTTTGCATCGTCGGAACGATGCCCTTCCAGCAGCAACGATCCGAGCGCTTCGAGCAGGATGGGAGACTCATGATTCGCAAATCTCATCATGCCCAGCACGCCCTTCACGGCTGCCTGATTCTCGGCTGATGCCAGATGCTCAAACGATTGTGTGCGCAAGTGTTTCGCAAAAGTCCGCTCGTCGCGAGAATCCGGAACTGGCTTGCTCATATCCGCCCAGTGACAACGCCCAACTGGCAACTGGCCGTGGCTTTCTTCCCATTGCTGCAGCACATATTCCGTCAGCGCCAATTGATACTTCTCCCGACCGAAGTGTGCCTCGGGATTGATCGCCAGCGCCTGCTCCAAGTAGGGCAACCCCAGTTCAGGCGTGCCGGCGTGAAAATAAAACGTCGCCAGGTTTGAAGCGGTCTCGTAGCGCCCAGGATGCGACTGCTCAATCTTGAGGGCCGTCTCGATCGCCTTTTGATGTTCGCCGAGCTTGTCGTACGCTACCGCCAGATCATCCAACAACGCCGGATTTGTCGGGTCGCTTTCAAGTCGTATCAAGCGATCGTCGATGCGCCACTGGTAGAACTCGGGCGAGTGTCGCAAGAACTTGCCCGTGATCAACTCGAGCGCATTCGGGAAGCGGGAACGCTCCATCTTGAGCGTGTCGTAATCCCACAGGCAGGCGACGGTCACTCCCGGCAACATCGTCAGCAGGAGAAACCAGGCCCCCAGACCCAGACGGCAAAATCCCCGCATTGCCTTGCCCTCCCGCTCCACCTGAAGCTTTCAAGAGATGCTTCGATTAAAGCATGGCGAATCAGATGCGTCGAGCTTTCGTGGTCAGTGGTCTGTTGTGACGCGTGTTCTGACTTCGCGGAGCGTTTCCAGGACGAAGTCCAACTCGCTTGCCATCTAGATTGCGTCTGTCCGCAACAACAGACTCGTCGTGTTAGTGGTCATTCATTCGCGTTCCATTGACCACCGCGCCACGAGGGCACCACGCCGTAGGTCACGCAGCCCGTGCGTGACAGCAATGCATGTTCATATCACAACCGATTCCAGGTCTCTGATCAACTCGCGCACCGATCCATACCGTTCGTTCGGCAGAGTTGCCACGCAGCGCCGAATAATTCTCTCGAGTCCTTCCACGACGCAATTATACTCCGAAGACGAATCGATCCCCGAAGGGGGATAGCCTGTTGCCACCGTCCACATCAGCATTCCCAGTCCGAATACGTCCGCCGCAGGAGTCGGGGGACTCTCTCCAGCCAGTAGCTCTGGAGCGATGAATCCAGCCGTCCCACCGATGCCCCGTGACAGGCGATCTGCGGGCCCGGCCACAAGATGCGCGAAACCAAAATCGGTGACGAATACGTGCCCCTCCTTGTCGAGCAGCACGTTCCCCGGCTTGAGATCGCAGTGGACCACGCCCCGCTCGTGGGCAAAATAAACCGCATCGGCAACTTGTTTCGCGACGCGCAACATCTCCTCGACCGGCAATCCAGACGTGTGAATTCGCGATTGCAGATCGACACCATCCACGTACTCCATCACCATGAAATAACCGCCACTCGGGAATCGTCCCAGCCCCTGCACACCGACGATGTGTGGGTGGCGCAATCCGGCCAGAATCTGCGCCTCCTGCACCAGTCGCGACACGGCGCGTACATCTGATTGACGCGACTTGTGCAGCGCCTTGATCGCTACGAGCTTTCCCGTTCGCTTGTCCCGCGCGCGAAAGACCTTGCCCATGCCACCGGACCCCAGCAATCGCTCGAGCACGTAATCCGAGAAAAGCAGCGGCGCGTCTGGCGCGGGCAAAGCCGCCGGCCTGGCAGGCTCGGTCCTTCGGCCAGTCGTCAATCGCAGTTGGATGCCTTTCTCGATATTCGCCACTATCCTGCGGGTCGTTCGCACGGATTTCCGGATGGCGACGCTAATCTGCTCCAGGCTTTGCCCTTCCAGACTCAATGTGAAGACCAGGCGTTCGTCGGGCGAAAGGCCGTCGAACGCCAGTTGGATCTCTTCGACAAGTGCGATGATCTCGGCGGCCGAGGGTTCGGGTGCTTTGGTGTTCGCGGCGAACACACTGGCGGGTTCCTCTCGATGAATACTCCGCCTGGCGGCCGTGTGCTTTTCGATCTCGCCGTGCAGCTTGTTGATCGTGATGCTTGCCAGCAACCGCCACAGGTCACCGGCGACGGCAAACTCGTATTCGCCATCCGTCGAATGAGCAAAGAAGCTGCGAAACGCCGACTGAACGATGTCTTCCGCGTCTACTCGTCGTCGGAGCCGCTCCCCCAGTCGGCGACGCGCCAGTGCCATCAGACGAGCGACATAGCGATCAAAGAGGATTGTCGCCGCCTCGCGGTTTCCTGCCTGATACAGGCTCAACAGTTCGCGAGAACTCATGCTGACGTGGTCGGCACCCAAGCTGGCAGGCCTTTCAAAGTCAATGGGCGTCGCGGTTTGCTGCTTTTTCGGGGAAGTTTCCGGAATGTTTGGCCAACTTCGAGTGTGAATCGGATGTACCCCTAGCAGACCAGATTCTCGATCCGCTCGAAAGGTTCAGTCCCCTCTCACTCGCTTCAGGAGAAACCGATGGCCTACGTCGTGACCGCCCCCTGCTTCGGCTGCAAGTACACCGATTGCGTCGTCGTCTGTCCCTGCGATTGCTTCCACGAAGGAGAAAAGATGCTCTACATCGATCCCACTGAGTGCATCGACTGCGACGCCTGCCGAGCGGAATGCCCGGTCGAGGCGATCTTCTACGAAGATAACGTGCCCGAGCCTTGGCAGGAATTCATTCGACTCAACGCTGAGATGGCCGCTAAGACACCATCAATCGTGGAACGGAAAGCACCGTTGGTGTGACGAGATCATCGTCGGCGGTTCGCTGCGATGCTGAGCTTTCACCGTGCTCGGGTCGGGTGCCCGCGCGCAAGCTACCTCACGAGTTGCGAGGCTTGGTCAAGACTCGTGGAAACGCCAATGATCTCAATACCGATTCAACGAGTGCGAGTGTAATCGTGAAGTCGGCACCTGCGATCAACTCGCGAATGGATGTTTCTATGACCTGCTGTCGATCACGGTATTGCCGAGCTTCGTCGAAGTTGCTTTGGGCGACGTCGTTTTCCATCCGGATTTGCAGTGCTTCGTATTCCGCTCGATAATCGCGAATCTGCTGTCCAATACTTGCAGGAAGTATTTGGTTCAACAGTTCATCGCGAATGGCGTTATAGGACAGCGTAATCACGAATCTACTGAATTCGGAATCGTCGATTGGGTATCGATGCGTTAGGTCAATCAGGTAATCAGCAATCTCCGGCGATAATACCGCAGGAGTGAACCGATCGCATTCGACCTCTCTCAGCGCACGCTGGATGCACTCCACGGCATAGTCGATGCACCGCATGGGACTCTCCTGAATCGGCGACGAATCGGAGTAATCGATAGGTGCGATCTAGTTAAAATGATTCTGGCCGACGAGCGGTGCGATTCTTGGGATGGTGCAACGCGGCATCATCTCCCTGCATCACCGCCGCGGCACGCCCAGGCAAATCCGAAACCCATCACGCGAATCCGAGTAGCTCGTGCTTTGCAATCCCAGCCGCACCGCACAGCGTGCGTTGCCGGGCACGTCGAAGTAATTGCCGCCGCGGCAGACGGGCCGAGGATTCTCCGCGTCGACGTGCAGTTCTTCGTGCCCCCCCGCGGGATCGAAGTCGTCGAGAATCACCTCCCACACCCCGCCGCACATATCGGCCAGCCCGAAACCGTTGCGGCCGCGCTCGCCGTAATGATCGACCGGCGAGACGAACGAGTAGCCATCGCTCCAGGGGGCTTTGTTCAGGGGCCAAGCCTGCTTCCGATCGGGCAGAAAATCGACGGCCGAAATGTTCAGCCGCCCTTCTCCCTCCTGGAGCTCGTTGCCCCACCAGAAGTAAAGACTCTGTTGGCTGCCGCCGCGGCAGGCGTATTCCCATTCGGCCTCGGTCGGCAATCGATACTCCAGTCCCTCAGGCAGCCGGCCCGCAGCGCGTTCCCGCTTCGTCAGCCATTGGCAGAACGCGCGGCCGTCGTTCCAACTCACGCAGACGACCGGATAGTGGTCGTCGAGTGGGAAGTCGAAGTTCGGATCGCGCCAGCTCTTGCCCGGCATCGGCTCCCAAGGATGCGTGACCTGCGTGGTGAGATGATAGCCGTTCCACAGTGGGTTGAAGCACTGCGTCTTGCCCCCCGGCTTTTCGGCATCGGTCACGTAACCAAATTCCTCGACGAAACGGCGAAACTGCCCGACCGTGACCTCGGTGCGCCCCATCCAAAAGCCGTCTTGGACGCGCATCGGGCGCGGCCGCTCCCCTTCGTACGATTCGCGTTCGGTGCCCGCCTGCGCGCCCCCTTCAATGCCGGTGGCCCAGGCTTTTTCCTCCGGCGTGCTCCCCATCAGAAAAGAACCTGGCGGAATGTAGACCAGCTCAAGCGCCACACCAGCACTCAAATCGACCCGCTTCGTCGCCCCCTGCTGGGGCTGATCGGCCCGGACGATGTGTGACAGGCAAGCGGTGCCGCAACAAACCGCGATGACAAACCGAAAGCAAAGCCGCGCGACGAACACGTGGGCGGAATCCATCAACGAACCCCTTGAGTCAAGATATCCAAGCTGGAATCCTCTTCGGCACGGGCGCTTACTCCGATCTGCGCACACAGAGGGTAGCAGCAGATTCCTCTAGCCGCAAAGCGAAGGTCCCGCCGATCCTCAAGTCGGCCGCCGGTTTCCGGGAGGAACATTTTCCCCGGTAAGCTTTCCAGGCCGCGTCGCTGCCGTCGCTGCCCATCCGGCCAGATTCTGAAAGCTTTCGTAACTGACACGAGGGACGTGCTCGTACTCGTTGCCAGTCTTGAGCTCATAGGCGGAAGCAGGAAGGGACAACAACGATTCGAATTCCAAGCCTTGCGGCATCTCGGCAGGGTCGGCCAGGATCGACGTATAAACGTCGCGGCCATTGGCTACGGCGACGCACCGAGAGTAGAGAAAATCGTCGGCTGAAATAAAGTCATCACCATCGTCGGGATCGAGTTCGCCCGCGTAGCAGGCGCGACAATGTTCTCGCGTATCGATCGCGTGGAGCTTTTCGGCGAGGATGTTTTCGAACTCAAAGATCGCATCGTCGTCAAGCGCGGCGAGCGCTTGACACGCCGGCTCTAGCACAGCCTCGTCGTCGCCGGTCTGATCCCAGTCGAGCAGTTCGATGATGTCCCAGAAAGTCGTCTCGTTCATTGGATAGGCCCCTTGTCGGGATCGAGAAAGCATCTCGTGTCTATCCCACGCGCGATAAGGCAGGTATAGACCGAGCAGGCCAATAACTCCCGCGACGCATAGAAACCACAGGCGTGGGCGGGCGTGTGCAATCATCTGGGCTCAGAATCGGATGGCGATAGGCGACGCTAGCGGCCGAGATTGTTGCAATGTCCACGCCGTGCTGCTGAGCGAGGTGTTTCCAGTATGCCTCGTTACACCCCGCCGCGCTAATCCCGCTCGCGCTGCTGCGTGAAGCTCGAGATCAGCGTCGTCAGCACCTTTAGTTCGTTCAAGCTGATAGCCCCGTCACGATTCGTGTCGGCGAACGACAGACGATCCCCCACCTGGTCGGGCAGTTCTTCCTTCGTCAACTTGCCATCCTTGTTCGCGTCGAGCGCCTCGAAGATCTTTTCCGGCTCGAGCTTGCCAAACATCCGCCGCAGGTTCGATGGCGGCACCTCCCCCTTCGGAAAGACCTCGACGTAGAAGCCGATCATCATTTCCTCGAACGTCTGGTCTCCCCAGGTCACCACCTTCGTCGGATCGGGATTCGACAGGTTGTTCTCCGAGTTGTCCCAGTGCGCCGTGCAAACCAGCTTCGAGCCCTTCGGAATCATCTTCGGTTCGCTGAGGAAATAGGTCGTCTGCCAGTTGAAGTCGTAGGCCGGCACGTCGAGCAACACCTCTTGTTTGCCGTCGGGATACGTCATCTCGTAGCGGAACGCCTTGCCGCGCGTATGCATGTGGGGCGTCATGTTCGCCAGCAGCGTGTCGTGCTCGAAGGTGCTTTCGGCCGAAACGTGATAATCGTCGTTGCCCGGCGGAATCGCGAAGAAGGGGTTCGCCAGCGCCGTGCTGCGTGCGACGTACTGCACACGCTCGGGCTCGACGAAGCGGAAGCCCACGTAACTGCGATCGCTCTGCGGCGCGCCGTTGGGCGTGTAGTGCAGTTGAAATATCAGCCTCGATCCGGCGGGCACATGCATGGCGGTCGTGCCGTCGGTGGCCAGCATCGGGTTCATGCCCGGCGCGTAGCCGGCGATCAAGTTGCCGCTGCCGATACCGCCGCCACCACCAAACCCGCCCCCGCCCCCACCCCCACCAAAGCCACGACCACCTTCACCGCCACTGCCGCGGGGGCCACCGAAGCCGTTGCCGCGTGGGCCGCCCGATCGCCCGCGCCGGCCCCGATTCTCCGGCGATCGCTCTTCCGGTTGATCCTCTCGCTCCTCGTTCTTTGCCGCGTCATCTTGATTCTCTTCGCGCGCACGATCGTTGCGTCGTCCCGCATCGCGATTGGGATTCCCCCGCCCGCGGAACGAAGAGAACAAGTCCCCCCCGCCCGAACGCGGCGGCGCCACGAACACGAGAATATGGTGGACCGTCTCCGGGCTGCCGGGGCGCGCCTCGGCCGCCATGATCCATTTGTCCTCCGTCCAGCCCGGGTCGACCACGAAGTGGTAGTAGTCGATTACCCCTTCGGCCGGAACTTCGACCGGCTTGTCGCGCATGTAAACGATCTGATCCGGCTCGCCGATCGACCAGCCCGTGACGAATTCTCGCTCGGGGGGCAACTGCGCGCGATCACCTTCGGGGCACCCGTTCGTCACCCAGGTATCGATCAGCTTCTTGTCCTCGTCGCTCAGTCGCAGATCGTTCTTGAACTTGCCATGCTCGCCGGCGGCGTGCCAGGGAGGCATCCGTCCGTCGTTGACCACCTCACGAATCATCTCTCCCCAGCCCGCGGCATCTTCATAGCTCGTGAGCGAGAACGGCCCGATGTGTCCCGGCCGATGGCACTCGACGCAGTGTTGCTGAAAGACCCGGGCAATCTGGTTCGAGAAGGTCACTTCCGACGCGGCATTCACTTCGCGCACGCGGCCGATGAGGCAGCCCAGCGTTTTCGTTTCTGGCTCGCTCACCGGCTTGCCGGCCAGCACCTCTTCGACCGCTTCGAGCAGATCCTGCCGCGAAGGTACAGGACGCTGGTAGCCCACGCCCTCGGCAAAGCCATATTGATCGTCGATGCGGCCACGGTATTGCACCTTTCGCTCGCGATCGAGCACGAACACCTCGGGCGTGCGCTCGGCTCCAAAGCGATCGGCGATCGCGTTGCCGGGATCCTTCAAGATGGGAAAGTCGATCTTGTGCCGCGAGGCATAGGCCGCGATCTCCGGCAGCGAATCTTGCTGGTTCGAATCGATGCCCACGAACGCCACCCCCCGGTCAGCCAGCTTCGCCGCCAGATCGGCCAGTCGCGGACCATATAACTTGGCGAGTGGGCACTCGGCCCCCAGGAATGCGACCACCACGACGTCGCGATCCTTCAATGCGTCGAGCGAGTATTCCTTGCCGAACTGGTTCTTGAGCGTGAAGTTCTCGATCTTCTGGCCGACGGGGCTCCCGTCTGCTCCCGACACGCCTGCCACCGTGGCGAGAATCCATAGGGCTGTCACGAAAGAAGTCGCGAGAGTTGCTCGCATCAGATTCACCTGCGGGCTCGGAGGAAAGTTCAGGCGTGCGTTCACATCAAGAAGGAGCGGCATCTGGGACTCGAACGTGCCACACGTTGCGAGCTCGCCAGGCTGTAAGGCATACCCCGCGACTCCTTTGACCGTTTCAACACGGGCAGAACGTCGACGATTGGCTGTCGCCCTCGATCATACCAGAAACCCCGGAATCGAGCCCCGGTTTCGCACATCAGCCGTGTCCCCGCACCGAATCGTCGCGGTGGTAGAGCCCAATCGGGTTGAAACCGCCCCTTTCCCCCTGCTCAACTCAGTCAGCAGCGAATTGCTCGAGCATCTCGATGGCCAGCTCTTGGAAGATGTCACTGCCCCCTACTCCCTGCCCCCTGTCCACTCATAAACTCATACACCGTCGCATAGCGGGCGAGTCGAAACCGCGGTCCGACGAATCCACGCCGGCGCAGCTCCGCGGCGAGGTAGGCCATCATGCCGGCATGCGAAACGACGAGCGTATCGCATTCGGCCGCGCACAAGCGATCGGCCACGGTGCGCAGTCGCCCGCGAAAATCGTCGCGGCAGGTCCGTTGCGAACGGTGTCCAGTCGTCCAGGTCATCCACAAGAGCGTCCGCCAGGCGAGAATCGGCAGCCGCAGCCCGCCCGTGCGAAACGCCTCGAACTGCGGTTCGCGCAGCAGCGGGGTCGTCTCGATCTCGCCGGCGTAAACCGCCTGGGCGGTGAGTCGCGTGCGCGGCATGTCGCTCGCCAGGCAGGCCTGCCAGCCGCCGCCCCCCAGGTCGAATTGTCCCACCTGCGGCAGCGAGGCATCGTACCGCTCGCGCCACGCCATCAGTTCCGCGATGCTCTTCCAGCCGCGCGGCAGCTCCACATCCACCGGAAAATGCCGCATCAAGCCGATACGCATGGGCAACGATGAACTGTCGAGGAGCGAACAATATAAGGCGCCGATTTCAACGGCCACCGCCAGCAGAAACGTCGTCACCACGCCGGCCACGATCGCACCAAGCACGCGCAGCACCTGCCCCATCATTCTCCCCACGAACGATCCAACCAATCTTCACGCTCGCGTGTGAAAACCGGCACCAAGAATACGGGCATCAGCATAGCCCTGACGCCGAGCGAAGCAAACCGCGCCCCCATCCAACCCCTGACCACTGATTACTAGCCACTCCTCCCCGTCCATCCCAGCACGCACAGCGCCCCCTGGCCGGCGGCCATCCAGCCGACGAGCAGCGTCATGCCAAATGAAGCCGCGTGAATCCACCACGTTGTCGCTGCCCGAGCTTGCCGCGTGGCGGTCTCGAACTCGGTCAAACGCAACTCGAGCCGATCGATCCCGGCGTCCAGCGCCCCGAGCGTCGCCATGACGCGCGCCGCCAGTTGTACAATCTGCTCGACGCGCTGCCGCCGGGTATGCTCGTCGACGATACCGCTGACCCCTTCGCGGATTCGCTCCACCGGCTTCTCCATCTCGCCCAACTGCGTGCGAAGTCGCGCCAGTTCGTCGAGCAGACTTCCGGCCGTGTCGCGCGGCAGCGACATGCCGAGCGCGTTCCCCACCTCGAGCGCCCGATCGACGAACTGCACCGACGATTCGGCCAGCTCGAGCCAGGCATCGACCTGATCGAGCCCCGCTTCGAGTCGCTCGGCCTGCCGCTCGACATCGAACCGTTCGCCGACACGGGCCAGGGCCTGCTCCTGTGCCCAATCTTTCAAACCCTGTTCGATGCCTTGCGCGGTCAGCGTCAGGGTCTTTACCTGGGCGCGCGTCTGCGCCACGCGCTGCTCGACGGCGACGAGCGTCTCGTCGACTGCGCCAAAGGCTTGCCCCGCGATGTGGTTTACCCGCGCGCCGACCAGCCACGCCGCTACGACGACCGCGAGACAACCGGCCAGACCGAGCAGCCCAAATATCACCGAGAGCAGACGGAATACGCGTGTGATCACTGGAATGCCTTCTGTCGTCTCAGGCCAGAACTATCGGCAACCACCACAAGAAATATGGTTGCCCCGCCGTCAGAAGAACGAAGTATTCGTGGGCAAGAAAAAGGATTCAACGCCAATCCGCCAAGGGGGAGCTGGAGCACTTGACACCGTGAACCCTTGATGTTGCGGTTAAGCGGTGGGGGGTAACAGACGATTTTCCGGAGCGGCGTCGCCAGCGTGCTGGGCTCGACGTCAAAAAGGTTTACAACGCCCACGCCAACTCCATACTGAAAGCTAAACCAAAGCGCCCCCACGAACCCCTGCCCCCTGCCCCCTGCCCACTGACCACTGACCACTGACCACTGACATGACCGACCACAACGATTGGAACGACCGCTACCGCGAAGGATTTCTCCCCTGGGACACGGGCCGCCCTTCGTCCGAGCTGCAACTCGTGCTCGAGCGTTACGGCATTCGACCCTGCCGTGTTCTCGACGTCGGCTGCGGCACGGGCACGAACAGCGTCTGGCTGGCCCAGCAGGGCTTCGACATTACCGGCATCGACGTGGCGCCGCTCGCCATTGAACAAGCGGAAAAACGTGCCCACGAATCGGGCGTGCAGGTGCGTTTCACCGTGGCCGACGTCTTCGATCTGCCGGAGTTGGGCGCCCCGTTCGAGTTCTTCTTCGATCGAGGCTGTTATCACGCCGTGCGCCGCAACGACCCGAGCAAATATGCCCCCTCGATCGCCGCTCGACTGTCGCTCGGCGCGCGAGGGCTCATCCTGACGGGCAACGCTCGCGAGCCGCACGAGCCAGGCCCACCCGTGGTGAGCGAAGAACAACTCCGCACCGAGCTCGGCATGGCGTTCGACATTCTCGACCTGCACGAATTCCGCTTCGACACGGCCCCCGGCGTGCCAGAAAACTTCCTCGGCTGGTCCTGCCTGGTGCAGAAACGCTAACGAAGCGCGTAGGTGCCCTGTACCTGACAACAACTCGAACCAGTTGCCGCTAATCGTCAACGTGGACATAGAACTGCCCTCTCAATTGCCCTGTCCAAGCGGACTCCCAAGAATGCCCTATTGCTGTCCGCGCGGCCAATGAGCTCCTTTGAAGAACGGTGCCCTCACGCATTCCGGGCTTCCGTTGGGCGCCCTAGACTCCTTGGCTGCGCGGAGCGGAATAAGTACCCGATCGTACAAGGCCGATCAGGTCCAATGCAACCTTGGTAGAGGAGAGGGAGAGAGTGGTAAGCGGTGTGGGACTGGTCCGCGTACCAGTGCATGGCACGCCTCGCACGAGGCCACCAATCCCCGGTTGAGAAGCAGGGCCGCTATCTCGCTCGGACGGAGACACCCAGTCCCAAGAAGTCGCCGTATGTAGTCGACTGGCGAAGCATGGCGAGTAAGTTGTCGCGCGTACCCTCGACGCGTTGCGCGCCATGTGCAACTACGATCGTCGCTTCTCCCGCCTGCACGGTCAGCTTGGACAGATCTTCCTCCGCACCGAACTTCTCGACAATTTGCCGGCGTACGGCCAAGGCGGCATATTCAATATCGCGCATCATGTTGATCTTTCCTCGACGACTTGCGTTCCACGGGCGGTTTGGCGTGCGGGCAAGACCACGTCGGCGAAGCCGACGAGTCGCCCGGATCGTTCATCCCACAGCTTCAATCGCGTGCAGGCCAGCGAGGAGCGAAGAGTCAGCCGCTGCGCCGTTTGAAGCTGGGCGTGCGCTCGATAGCACGCTGCCAGCGAATAATTGGCAATGCGGCTATCGAGATGGTGGATGTGGTGCAAGCCGATATTGGCAGTCAGCCAGGCCAGCGGGGCGGGCAACGCCAGGTGCGAGCTCCCCGCGATTGCGGCCGTGGCATGCTCCCACTGGTCGTCATGCTCCCAATAGGTCGGATCGAACTGGTGCTGGATGTAGAACAGCCAGACTCCACACGAGCCTGCGAGCAACACGATGGGCAAATGGAGAGCGGCCAGGGTCCAGGGGCCGACGAGCCACGCCATCAGCAAGACGAGAGCCAGGATCGCCAGGTTGGTCTGATGAACGCTCCACCGTTCCTTGCGCCAATGGCGCGGCAGGCTCCCGGTGAAACGCTGCAGTATTGCAAAATGCAAGAAAGGGCCCACCCCGAACAAAACGACCGGATGACGATAGAGACGATAAACAAAGCGTTGCCAGCGCGAGGCAAGTTGATACTCCGTCACGGTCATGGTGCGAATATCGCCGATGCCGCGATGATCTAGTTGCCCGCTTGTCGCGTGATGTGCGGCGTGTTGTCGTCGCCAGCACTCGTACGGCGTGAGCGTCAAGACTCCCAACATATTTCCGACCAGGCGATTTGCGGTCATCGAATGAAAGAATGATCCGTGGCCGCAATCGTGTTGCAGGATGAAAAGTCGCACGGCGAAGCCTGCTGTGGGGATCGCCAGCAACAAAGTCCAGGCATAGCTGAACTCGAAACTCCACCACATCGCCAGCCAGCCCAGCGTGAAAAGCAAGAGCGTGCTCAACAGTTGCGACAGGCTGCGGAAAGTGCTCCCCCCACGGTAACGGGCCAAGATCGACTTGAGTTCGCGTGGCGAGAGATCGCCCAGGGAGACCGCGACGTCTGAAACGGTGTGACGGAGCAAGTCTTGACTCCAGCAAGGCTCTGTTGCGTTGCGCTACCGCGTCCTGCGATTGGTCGCTGAATCTGCAAATCGTTCTGGCCTGGGAGCGGCAGCCAGCGAGCGACACCGCGCGCGTAAGGCGGCGAAGCCAGTGGGCGTGAGAGCGTACCCGCCGCGGAAGCGTTCCTTGACCAGCAATCCTTGTTCGGTGAATTGACGAAGAGCACGGCTGTGCTTTTCAAGCGTAGGCCCGAAGAAGCACAGCATCTCTCCCTGTCCGATCTGAAACCTGCGAAAGACATCGAGCAGCGATTGTCCGTCCTTAGAGGATTGCGGAAAGTGCTCAGGGCATGCGACTCGGGATTTCGTCCTGGGGGCTCGCGTCATGGAAGGCATTCCAACTGGGTGAGACTCACTCGTGCGATGATTCTGGCACCTCTCTCAGTGGCCGATCCTCATTCGCCGGTGACTCGTTCGTCACGCTCTGCCGAAGCTTGCGGCGAGCGCGTTTTTCTTCGGCACTGCGTTTTTTTTCCAGTTCTCGACGCTGCTTCTCGAAGGTGTTGCGGTTTTTCGCCAAGGGCTACCTGCTTGAGATACTGGGTTGCACGTGTACCAGCACGCCGCACAGCAAGATGGACTCACGCGTGCGGCGTGCTGATCTCCGGTTCGCTCGGGGGTATCCCCAAGCGTGGTGGGGCGACACATCAGATGCTAGAGAGCGCGAACACTCTCGGCACGGGGGCCTTTGGGGCCGCGTCCTTCGGTGTATTGCACCGACTGTCCCTCGTGAAGGCTTTCGAACGGAGCACCCTCGACCGACGAGTGATGAAAGAAGAGCTCGCCGTGCTCTCCTTGGATGAACCCGAAACCCTTGTCCGTCAATTTCTTGATAGTACCTTGCGACACTTCGCAACTCTCCTGGGCACGTCATGCATGAAACCTGGCGCGCGACGTGCGATGCGCGGCCAAGTATTGAGACCGTCCTTGTCGCCCTTGCGAGAAGGACCAGGGAGCAAAACGAGCCCAGCAGCAAAGTGATGGTTGCTCAACGAGCGCGGTTTGGCAGGTCGAAACAGGCCAAACCATCGAAGGGGCGAGTGAAGAGGATTTCCAGACGTGGCAGGGATATTATTCGCCCTCGGGGCACATCAGCCCGCCATCGGGGAAGGCATCTCGCGTCGCCTTCGCTTCCCTTAGCTGCTGCAACTGTAGGTATTGCGAGGCACCGCGTCAACGGCTTCATGCGCGCTCGCGGACGCCGATGGGAGGACCGGTAGCCGACTCTCCTGTTCGCAACCCTCTAAGCATCAAGGGGTTGCGATGCGGCTTCCGGCTGCCTTTACAGAGCGGAATTATTCACCTACAATTTCTACAGGTACAATATTTGTACGTGCAGAATATGGACTATCAAATAGCAGGTAAAACGATGTCTGGCATCGCCATCTCGCGCAAGGATTTTCTCGAAGACCGTCGCGGCTGCACGTTCACGGATGTCGCTCAGGATCTGTCGATTCCCTTCGATCAGTTGCTTCAATTCTTTAACGATGAGCAACGGCAGCGCCGGATGATCGAGTCAGAACTGCACCACGACCGCCCGCCGTTGGCCGGCGTCGTACGCGAGCTCGAAGCTCAACCTGTCATCGACAAGTTTTTTGCCACGGTGCATCCGCAGCGGACGCAGCGAGTCCGCCAGGCGATCGGGGTGCTCGTGCGCATGATCATGACGCGACACGGTTGGCGCAAAACGGGCCGCAAGGGCTCTCTTGGAATTCGAGCGGCCGTCAATCGAGAATTGCCTTCCCACAATAAGGGCGGTCTTTCCTTCTGGTTTGTTCGTGCCGAACGATACGAATTGGAATCAGGAATGCGGTTTCCTTCGACTTTACAACGTCGACGTGAACTCGACGCCACCAGGGCTCGTCACACGACGGCAAGCGGGCCGAGACGTACCGTTCGTCGAATGTCATCCAAAACGCCCCGGCCTTCGAAAGGTTAGCATGAGCTTGCTGAATTGGCTGTACGGCAGCTTCACGCGCCGTGGCAAGGCGCTGTGGCACTACCGTTGTGGCATGGAACACGCCAATAGCCGACAACATCGCCAGGCGATCGAGTGCTACTCCACTGCGATCAAAATGTCGAACGGGCCAGCCGATGTGCAGGCGATGGCACGTTACAATCGCGCCTTGGTCTACGCCACGCTGGGTCAGCGGGAAGCGGCGATCGATGACCTGGAATATGTTCTGGCCCTGCCGCTGAAGCTCATGGAAATCAAGGCGGCAGCGAGACAGAGGCTCGCGAGGATGAAATCCCGGACTGATCGAAACGGAGTCTGACCGACCTCCATTTGCTAGCCGCGCAGCGAATGTGCCTCGGAGCAGAACGATTCTAGGATGCCTGCCAGGCATCCGCTCGGCGACCTGGCGGTCCCAGGCATTGCACGGCATCGGCTGGTTGCGGTCGTATCTTGCTTAGGACTCGATTAGGAGATACGCCATGAGTGGCGTTTTTAAGCTGGAGCAACCGAATCTGACTACTCATCACCAAATCTTGGAAATGGCGGCGCGCACCTCGGGCTCGGAGCAGATTGCTACCTTGATCAAGACGCCGCAAATGGAGGTGTTACAACTCTGGATCGGGGAAGGGTCGCACATGCCTCAGCACGAGGCGGAAGGTGATGTGATGGTCCAATGTCTCGAAGGTAGTCTTCGAGTGGAGTTCCTGGACGAATGCCATGTGATTGGCCCGCGTCGACTTCTCTACCTCAACAGGGGCATTCCTTTTGCTCTGCACGGAATCGAGGATGCTACCGCCTTGCTCATCATCAACGCCCCCAAGCAAGGTGCAAACGTAGAGCTAATCGGCGAGCACGACATGACTGAATAGCATGGATGGCGATTTCCCCAGGGGCAGTAGAGATGAACTCGCCTCTCATCGCCGACAATCCCATTGTGGGCGAAAAGCGAGAGCGGGTCCCTGACAATACTTACTCGCCCTCTTCCCATGCAGCGCGGGAAGAGAGCGAGGATCGACCGCATCACACTTGCTTAGCTCCGGTGATTTCCTCGAAATCCACGTTCAACGCCCTGAAGTGGGCCTTGCCGCAGCGAATCTTGTCCCACTCGCTTGGGCGGAGCTTCTGCTGCTCCTTGGTGCTCTTGGTCTCCCGCACTAAATAGAGCTTGGCGTCGCCCCCCTCGGGCTGCTTCACGATGGCCCAATCCGGGTTGTAGCTGCCGATGGGCGTCTCGACCTGAAACCAGTCCGGCAGCTTGATGATGAGCTTGATGTCGGTGCGGGTGCTCATGGCCTCGGCAAATTCCCGCTCGACTTCCGACTCGACTTCGACGCAATCGTAAACGCCATTCTTCACGTCCACCATCCGCGCGGTGTAGCTCTCGATCTCCTTCTCCTCGAACAACAGCATTTCGTAGATCTGGCCGTTCACCTTCTCGTACTTGATGCCATCCACAATCATCTGGTGCAGCGTTTGCTTGAGGGCCGATAAGGCATGATCAAGAAACTGCTGCGGGTTGGTGGCTACGTCGTCCAGCCGACCGGATTGAATCAGCACTTCGGCAAGCGTCTTGCGGGTAAGCTCTGTCTCTCGTTGAAGGTAGCCGAGCAAGTCGGGAATGGTCCTCTGTTCAGCCTCTTCCATTTCGAGTTGCCTGGCGGCCAGCAATTCGCCAGTAACCCCTTCTTCGGTAATCTTGACTCGCGATTTCAAAGCCATGAGCTTCGGCTTTTTGATTGCTGGCATTTGGCCCACTGCGGTTGACGCCTTGGTAATAAGGTCCGTAGTCGTGTAGGTGACGGCGTACCGCGTGCGGTGCTGAATGCGGTTCCAAAGCTCCTGGAAATCTGAATTCAACCGCCAGCCTGGCACGAGCATCGCCTTGCGGCGTTTCCGCTTATTGGCGATGCGGCCCTCGAACTCGACGCCGCATTCTTCTTCGATTTCGGTTTGCAGCTTCCGGGCAAAGTCGTCGTAATTCTCGTTGGCGACAACGGTCAACCGATTGATGGTGTGGTCAAAGCAGCGGGTGCCGTCTTCGCGGACGGGGAGTCTCAATCCTCGGCCAATCTCCTGCCGCTTCTTCACTTCCGACTTCGTTTCATTGAGCGTGCAAATCTGGAAGACGTTGGGATTGTCCCACCCTTCGCGAAGTGCCGAGTGGCTGAAGATGAAGCGCAACGAGACTTCGCGGTCGAGCAGTCGCTCCTTGTCCCGCATGATGAGTTCATAAGCATCGTCATCGGCCAACGTCTTGCCGCTGGTGTCCTTGGCCTCGCCCTTGCCGGTCACGGCAAAGTATCCGTTGTGGACTTGTTCGACCGGCGGCGGCTGCAGCGGTTCATACTGCGGCCTGGCGGCAACCTCCGCATAGGCCTCGACAAACCATTGGCGAATCTTCCCGTCTTCGGGGAAGTAGTTCGCAACCTTGTCGATGAAAAACAGCGACAGCACCTTCATCTTCTTGCCGTCCGGCTGCGTGCGGTGAATCCGCAATTCCTTCTCGAAGTGCTCCTTCACCGTCTCTTGAATCTGGGCCTTCATCACGTCGTCAGTATGGCCGCCGATGGTCTGGCCGGCGTAGAGCGTGACGCCGTTGCCGAAGGCGATGAATTCGTTGCCCGCGTCAATCTCGTTGACGATATAGCCGCGATAAGCGGCTCGCTCGTTCGACTTGTCGAACAAGTCGGTGCCGTTCTTGCTGACCGAAATCGTTTTGCGTTTCGGTCCGCCGTCTTCGTCCACGTCGATGACCAGCTTGGCCGTGATGGCTGATTTGGTCGCCTTGATGGACTTGACTTCGATGTAGGGCTTATTGAAGTCCGGCTCGTCGAGAATCGCGTCGACCTCGATGCGTTTGACCAGCTTCAGGTCATAGGCCCGCACCGGGTCCAGGCGATACAGCAGGTTGTAGGCGTTCTTGTGGGTGGCCGAATATCGCAGCGTGCAAAGCGGCCTCAGATTCTCGATGGCGGTGCGGGCCTGCTCGCTCTCCATGTTCTGTGGCTCATCGACGATGACGATGGGGTTCGTGGCCTGCAAGAATTCGATGGGCTTGCGGCCCGATAGCTTGTCGTTCTCCTGGTGGATGACGTTTAAATCTTTGTTGAAGGCGTCGATGTTGATGATGAGTATCTGAAGCTGATTCGAATTGCTGAATCCTCGTAACCGCGAGACTTGCTTGGAGTCGTAGACCCAAGAGTCGAGCGGCACGTTGCCGTAGATGGCCCGGAAGTGCTCCCGCGTCAATTCGATGTTCTTCAGTACGCCCTCGCGAATGGCGACGCTGGGCACGACGATGACAAACTTCTTGAAGCCGTAGGTCTTGTTGAGTTCGTAAATGCTCCGCAAGTAGACATAGGTCTTGCCGGTGCCGGTCTCCATCTCGACAGAGAAGTTCATCCCCTGCGACAAGTCGCGGGCGCGGGGCTGAATCTCATTCTGCTCTTGGACGGTCTGAATGTTCTGTACGACGCGGTCCTCGTCGAGCACCAGGTTGTTGCCGACGCCCAAGTCGCTGAGCAAGTCGCCGCCGACGGCGTCGAAGCGAATCTCGTACTCCCCCTGGGCAAGCGGTTGGCCGTCGAAGACATCGACGACCGCCTGGATGGCGTCGAGTTGATAGTCCTGGTTGCTGTCGAATTGAATCTTCATGGGGGACAGGAACCGCCGAGACGCGGAGACGCGGGGGATGGGGAATAGTTATTGACGAGCCGCTTGAGGCCGTCTTTGAGTACCGGCACGTTGAAATTCAAAAGCAACCCCAACTGGTGGCCGGAGAGTCTCAGGTAGGTGATCAATTGAGCTTCGTGGATCGGCAGCAGCTTGTCCACGGTTTTCAGTTCGACGATGACTCGTTGCTCGACGACGATATCGATCTTGTATCCGCAATCTAAACGCACGCTCTTGTACTGAACGGGCAGGGGGACTTGCCGGTCGCATTGCAAGCCACGGAGCGACAGTTCATAGCACAGGCATTTCTCATAGGCCGATTCGAGTAACCCCGGCCCCAGTTCTCGATGTACCTCGATGGCCGCGCCGATGATCTCGCCCGTAATCTGGTCTTCTCTCGGCGTCTCAGCGTCTCCGCGGTTCATTCTCGCCCCCTTCCTTCTCACACGGTGCGGAATTCGATGCCGTGGGATTTCATTTCGAGCACGGTGTTGGTTTTGAGTTGGTCGTTGCCGCCGAAGGCAGCGTCGAGACAAATGACTCGTTGCGGTGCCAGTTCCATGATGCCGCGAAGACATTCCTGCGAGATTGGATTGGCCAAGCAGATAGCTAACAGGCCATCGGCAATCGCGTAAACTTTCTGACCCGCGACTGCCTTCTGCTCGATTGCGGCTGTCAGTGGCAGCCCTGCCTTGAGCATGAGTTCGTAGAGAACGTCTTGCTCCGTGCGGTCGGGCAGTACGTGGTCGGCAAAAAGCCCAAGCTGCTTTTCTAACTCGGCGGCAGTAGCTTCGCCGGTGCCGTCCCAAATCTTGAAGTTACTGGAAGTGAGCTTGAGCTTGCGAAAGCCGAGCAGCGGGAGCACGTCGGCAGAATTGAGTCCGTCGAGCTTGCCATTCGCGTCGGAAGTAATTTCCTTTGTGGCATTTCGGAGGCGAACCGCACCCAAGTCAAAAATGGTTTTCAGGCCCGGTTCCGGCTTTGGCAATGGTTCAGGGAGTTGGACAAGAATAAACCGGCGGTTGCCTTCGTCGGCGACATTCTGATTGAGAACTGCATGCCCCGTTGCTGCACTTCCGGCGAAGAAGTCTAGGACAATGTCGGATTCTTTCGGCTGCGTGGCAATCTGAAGCATTCGCTGAATGAGCCGGGTCGGCTTTACGGAGTTCAATACGTTTTCTGTTTCGGTGAACTGGGCATATTTCACAAGTTCCTTCTTCGCTTCTTGGGTGTGGCCAACATCGGCATACAGCCACAATGTCTGGGGAACCATACCCTGCTTGACCTCAGTCAAGAAACGTTTGAGGGCAGGCATGTTCAAACCGTCTTCACCCCACCAAATTCGTCTGTCGGCATTCAACTCCTCAAATCGCTCTTGGTTAACGACCCAGTATCTTCCGCGTGGAGGATTGAAGTTCTTACCGCCCGGACTGGTGACCTCGTATTGACCTTCTGAATAGTAATTACGGGCAGTCATGTCGCCCGGCTTCCAATCGCCTCTTTCGTCATTATCGGGATTGCTATATCGAGCGTTGGCTTCTTCGCTTCGGGGAAGCAGTACCGGTCGCCAATGGTCAGCGTCGCGTGCAAAAACTAAAACGTAGTCGTGGTCTTCCGAGAAGTGCTTTGCAGTGTTCTTTGGTGAGTAGACTTTCTGCCAAATCAGAGTTGCAACAAAGTTTTCGCCACCAAAAACTTCGTCCATGAGTAATCGCAAGTTCTGAATCTCATGGTCATCAATGGAAACAAAAATGACACCGTCTTGTCGAAGCAAGTTGCGTGCAAGGAAGAGCCGTGGATACATCATGTCGAGCCACTTGGAGTGGTAACGGCCCGACGTTTCAGGATTGGTAGATAGTCGGACGCCTCCCTCGCCAACTTGTCCGGAATATCGCAGGTAATCCGCGAGTCCTTCTTGAAAGTTGTCGGGATAGATGAATTCGCCTCCCGTGTTGTATGGCGGGTCGATGTAAATCATCTTGACCTTGCCGTAGTAGCTCTTCTGCAAGAGCTTCAGCACTTCGAGATTGTCCCCCTCGATGAACAGATTCTCGGTCGTGTCGAAGTTGACCGACTCCTCTGGGCAGGGGACGAGCGTGCCGATGCTCGGTGCTTGAATCGCCCGAATGGCATCTGCTTTGCCAGCCCACGAAAGCCCGTACCGTTCCCGTCCTTCGCCGACGAAGTCGCCAAGAGCATTCCGCAGCCGGTCGAAGTCAATCTGCCCTTCGACAAAAGCCTCGGGGAACAAATCTTTCAAACGCTCCATCCGCCCCCCCCCCCCCTAAACTTCCAGGGGTGGTCAGCGGCAGGCGAATGTCGTCAGTCGAGTCGGGCATCTTGAAATCCGCTGGGGGGCAAAACTTTACGGTTGTCTGTTCCAAGCACGGAGGAAATTCTGGTCAAATAGCAGTGGCGCAATGCGAGCTGCGTGTGTCGACGGGCAGAAATCCACAGCCAGCGCGGTGGCCGAAAATCGACGGCGCGCCGAAGCGCAGGCCCACTTTTCGCCTGTCTCCGCGTGAGCCCTATTTCTAGTCGTCTTCTTCGTCGCCCGAGAAGGAGCATTCACATCCGAACCATAACTGTCCGCCGCAATCAGGGCATTGCTCGACGTCGCAACCTGGCACATGCAACTCGCCCTTGATGACGGCGCAATCATGGCATGGTCGTTCGTCGGCTCCCCAATCGTCTTTCTCCTCACCGTAGCGGACTCGCTGCATTTCGATTCCATTCGGCCGACATGTCGTCATTAGCTGGGCCTGGCGTATTTTCTCGGGCCAGTCGGAAGTAACTCGTGCTCCGCGATAAATGATTCGATCTTTGCTCATCGTTGCCTCGCGAATCTACTTCACGCGCACCAGCTTCATGATCCGGCCGTCGACGTTCCAGTCTTGCACGTAGAGATTCCCTGCGGCGTCCCAGTAGCTGCCGTGGGTGCCGCTGAAGATGCCTTCTTTCCACTCGGCTTGCGGCACGTTGAACTCGCGCCCCTTGACGGCATCCGGGTTGTGACCCAGCACAGCGCAGATCGTGTTCGTCTTGTCGAGGATCACGACGCGGCCGTGCAGGTCGGGCACGGAGACGAAATCTCCCTGGATGGCCGCCGAGGTGGGCATGCCCAGGCCGGTGATCACCTCTTCGATGAAATTGCCGTCGAGATCGTAGTGCAACAAACGTCCCTTCGGCGCGTGGTTGCGATCGCAGATCAACAGCCGCGGCGGATCGTAGCGCGTGTCGAGCACCATGCCGTGGGCCGTGTTGAACTGCTTCAGCTCGTTGCCCGGCTCGCCGAAGTGTTTCAGGTACTTGCCGGTCTGGTCGAACTTGAAGATGTGATTGCTGGCGTAACCGTCGGAGAGAAAGATGTCGCCGTTCGGGGCGACGGCGATGGCCGTGGGGTTGAACTTCTTCAGATCGAGCCCCGATTCGGAGGGGAAGCCGAGACGCAGCACGATCTTGCCCGAGTGGGCGTCGAACTTGATCCCCTCGGCGTTGGCGTTGCGGGCGCCGTAGATGTACTCGACGCCGTTTTCGTCGCGGATCTTCAGGTCGTGGATGTTCGAGTAGTCGTCGCCGACGTACTCCTGCACGACGGCGCCTTGCGGCGTGAAGACGACCACCCCCTTGTTGGCACTGACGTAGATGTTGCCGCCTTTGTCGATGACGACGCCGCCGTGCGTGGGGCCGAGGGCCGAGTGGCCGTCGGGTCGCAGGCCCCAGTCGGGCACGGTGTCGAAGGTCATGGCGCCCGCGCCCATGCGAACCGGCTCTTGCTTTTCAGCGGCGCCGAGGGGGAGAGTAAGCGTGAGGGCGATGGCGGCGGCGAGCAGTGTACGTGGCATGGGTGGGCAGGGGGCAGGGGTTAGTGGGCAGTGGACAGGCGGCAGAGGTCAGTGGGCATGGTTAGGTGGCGTACTGACCACTAACCACTGGCCACTTGAACGGGTGTCAGTATTGCGTGCCGTGGGAGGCAATTCAATCATCCTGGTACACGTGTTTGCGAGTGGTGCGGGCTTGCTTGCTCGGCTACCTTGGGGCGGTGGCAATGCTGGCGAGAGAAATTGAGCAGGGGTGATGGTATTGGTCAGCGGGGAGTTTTGTCACGCACGCTTTTGAAAGTTGCGCGTTTGAGGAATCTTAAGTGCGAAGCGTGAGCGAGGGAGCCGCGTAGGTCAGGTACCCCGTACCTGACAACATTCGACGTGGCCAACTCGAACAAGTGTCAGGTACGGGGTACCTGACCTACAAAATCGTTGTTGCATCGCCCTTGTGTTTTCCCTCGCTGACGTTTCGGGTTGGGATATGGCGGCGGCTTTGCTGCCGAGAGAGTTGAGCAGGAGAGCGGAATTCTGTCACGCACAGAGTGCGTGACCTACTGAGGGAGTCCCATGCGTTTCAGGATATCTAACGTTTCTGTGCTGATCTTGATTCTCTTGTCGTTTGTCGGCGCTGCGTTGGCCGCCGAGCGGGCAAAACCTCCCGTGCGCGATCCGCACACGCCGGGGTTCGTCGAGGCGACGGAATTGCCCGATGGCGAGGTGCCGCCGGTCGACGCGAACGGCAATTTCATCATCGGCCCGACGCATACGCCGTCTCCCTTGATGAAGCAGCGGCCGGGTGTGCCCGAGGGGAAGATTTTCAAGCTCACGATGGAATCGCGCGACAGCAAGATCTATCCCGGCATCGCGCGCGAGAAAGGGACATACGGTACGGCCGACCCGAACGACCCCTCGAAGATGATCGTCACAACGAGCGGGCCGGCGCCGTACACGCGGAGCGTGACGGTGTACGTGCCACAGCAGTACAAGCCTGGCACCGAGGCGCCGTTCATCGTCGGAGCCGACGGACCGGATCGCATGCTCTTCGCAGCGCTCGACAATCTCATCCATGAGAAGAAAGTGCCGGCCATGATCGCCATCTCGATCGGCAATGGCAGCGGCGACGCGCAGGGGAGTCAGCGCGGGCTCGAATACGACACCATGTCGGGCCTGTACGCCGAGTTCGTCGAGAGCGAAGTGCTGCCGCTCGTCGAGCGCGAGTGCCAGGTGAAGCTGACCAAGGATCCCGACGGACGGGCCACGATGGGGTGCAGTTCCGGAGGATCGTGCGCCCTCATCATGGCGTGGTACCGGCCCGACCTTTATCACCGCGTGCTGACCTACTCGGGCACGTACGTGAACCAGCAGTGGCCGCACGATCCCGAGACGCCACACGGCGCGTGGGGCTTTCACGAGAAGATCATCGCCGAAAGCCCGGTGAAACCGCTACGGATTTGGCTCGAGATCAGCGATCAGGATCTGTTGAACCCGAACGCGATGCTCGACGGCATGCACGACTGGGTCGTGGCGAACGAGCGGATGGCCCAGGTGCTGGCCGAGAAAGGGTATGAATATCAGTTCGTCTTCGCGCGAAACGCCTTCCACTGCGACGCGGGAGTGAAACAGCAGACGCTGCCGGCGGCGCTCGAGTGGCTCTGGCAGGGATTTACCGCGAAGAGAGGAAAGTAGCGCTCACGCGAGCAGTGCCGTTCTGCTGGGTCCTTCGCGCTCTTCGCGCTCTTCGCGCCTTCGCGGTAAAACCCTTTGCGTTGAATATTTTTGATTACCGCCAAGGCGCAAAGAGCGCGAAGGGAAGAGAGGTACGAGCGGGGTGGTTGATTCAGTCGCGGCAGATCTGCGACGTCGCTTGGGTCACGATGGCGCCGTTCGTTGTGACGTCTTACGCCACGGCGCACGCGTGGACAGTTTCCAACCGACGGTCGGAAAGACTGTATGCTTGTCGACCAATTGCATGATTACGCCCTCGGAATGGTCGGGCGCTTGGCTCTTGATATGGACTCTGTTGAACACTTGATTTGGACTTGTTACGAGGAATTCCATGCCCGCGAGCAGTCCGTCGTCGGTGCCCTTGTTGACGGTGACGGGTGTGAAGCGAAAAACGGTGTTCGCCAATCCCGGTTTGCTGGTGGCCTCACCCACCGCGATGATCTCGGCATCGATCGGTCGATCGAGCAGATAGGGACGGTATTTCTCCGGCACGTCGGGCAGTCCGGTCACCTTCAGCTTTTCGTCACCCAGTCGCAATGAGACGAGGCCGTACATGTCGTCGCGCGGCTCCCTGCCCGAGTTCACCTGGTTGCAGAAACCGATGACGTTGCTGCCGATCACCAGGTAGCGACGCGGTCCCCAACGGACGGGAACGAGCTCGGTTGTGATGACTTGATGTCCAGAATCGTTCTTCTCGAACGTGAAATCGAGTTTGAGTTGGCCTTTGCTTTCGTGTACTGCCCCGTAATTGCGATCGACCGGTCCCAAGCAGGAGTTCCATTCGAAGACGAAGCCTGACTTGGGGGCGATCGCCAGCCAAACGACCAGGCCTTTTCCGTCCCCTTTGTAGTACTCGCCGGCCCACGGGTGGTCGTCTAATGTTTTGAGTTCCTGGCGGACTGTGGCGAATCGTTCCTTGGCGGCATTTTCAGCGGCGAGAGAAAACTTGGGATCTTGGAAATCGTCGGCGACTACAGTCTTGATCAACGTCAGCAGCGGCAAGAGCAAAGCCAGAGCGTTCCGCATGGCGTCACCAGTGGGGAAGAGGCGAATGGCATGGCGACTGAGGCGATCAGCACAAGCAATCTATGGCAAAAGCCTTCACCACCGCAATTCCAGTCAGAATGAACGTCGACTGAGCAGTGACAATTCGCCTTCTCCGCGCCTCATCTGAACTCCGCGTCTCCGCGTGAGCTCGCCTGGTCGGGTGGTGGAAGTCGCTCACACGCGTTACGTGGCGACGCGGCACTGTTTGACGAGCGACAACGCATATTGCGTGGGATTGAAGCGTTGGGCGTCAATCAGCTTGGCCAGGGACGGGGCCTGGCGGAAGCAGTACCAGGTGCGATCGGCGATCGGAGGGGTACACAGTTCGAGCAGCGCGCTAGCCACCTTGATCGCCTTGGCCCCTTCACCACCCGCGAGGTAAAAGTCGATGGCATCGCGGTAACCAAACGGATTCTCCGGATCGAGGCGAATCGCTTGCAGGGCCAGTTCTTCGATACGAGAGTCGTGCGGCGCGAGTTGCGAAAGATAGGTGCTGAAGTTGGATAGGGAAAAGCTGTTGCCAGGGAGCAGGCGATAGCCAGCTTCACTGTGCGCAAGAATATAAGGGACATTGTCCGTGAGTCGGTCGAGGATGTGTGGTAGCACCATGTGCGACTTGCCATGCCCTGGCATGGCGGCGAGGCCGCGGCGCAACATCGTCTCGAAGCGCGGTTCTACTGGGCGTACATTGAAGTTGCAGAAAGTGCAAAAGGTCAGGAAGGCGAGTTGGGCGTTGTCGGGCTCGAGTTCGTTGGCACGGGCCAGCGCCTCGCGTGCAGTTTTGCGGTGCGCTCCTTCGCAGTCGACGGCAGCCGTCGCATCGGGATGTATGTGCCCCGCTCGCAGCATTTCGGCCAGTGCCGGCACTGCGCCTCGTTCCCAACAGACGGCGGCACGTCGCAGATGATTCCAGTCGGTCGCCGTGTGTCGCCGCCAGCGCTGCGCAACGTCGGCCGATACGGAGAAACCGAGCCGCTTGCTGACCGCCGTGGCGATGGTGGGCATTACGCGCGAAAGCTGGTCGGGGGTCGCCTGAATAGAGAAGCAGTCTTCTGTCGTTACGACGGCGTTGCGTCGCACGATCCGAATCTGCAGCGAGAGACCGCCGCTGGCCTGCGTCCGGATTTGTCCGCACACGATGGCCGAGGCGTGTGCATACTGATCGAGGAGCTCGGCGTCGTGCGTGTCAAACCCATTTGGGTACAGGTAACCGGTATCCTCTCCCCCGACGACGCTGCAGCGCCGCGTGAAACCCAGGTCGCGCCGCAACAGGCTGGCCAGAATGCCGCCGACACCAGGGCCGACCGCTTGGTCATTGGTCTCATCGCCATCGCCGGCAAAGGCGAGGACATAGACGATCGGCAGCCGCGCAATCGCCGCGAGTTGTTCGAGGCTATACAGCGGCTGAAACGGCGCGATGGGCGAAAAGGAATCGTTGCGCTTGAATCGATCGAGCAAATCCCGCCACATAGGTGCTCCTCGCTGGAGGGGCATGATACCCGATGCGCCTCGTCACGGCGCGAAGAGGAGAAAAAGTTCCGAGGCGGATCGCCGGGGCGCCTGATTGAGAAG